>JAJAYY010000224.1 GCA_026785965.1 Sphingomonas bacterium | reverse complement strand
GCCTGACCACGGTCACCGTGACCGCACCCCAGGCAGTGATCGACTGGACCGCGACCGGGCCGAGCAGCGGCGGGCTGACCACCTTCCAGGCGATCAACACGACCGCCAATTTCCAGGGCACGGCCAATATCGCGATCCTCAACCGGGTCGCGACGACTGTCAGCACCGACGGAATCTATCTGAACGGCAACATCAATTCGACGGTCAACGGACTGACCGGCGGGACGGTTTATTTCTATTCGCCCAACGGCATCGTCGTTGGCCAGAATGCGGTCATCAATGTCGGCTCTCTCGGGCTGACTACTTCACCGATCGCGAATGACGGCAGCGGCAATTGGATGACCGGCTTCGGCGGCGCGAGCCCGAGCGTTACGTTCGGTGCGGCCGCGACAAACAGCTATGTGCGGACGGACACGGGATCGTTGATCAAGTCCAATGGCCCGGGCAATTATGTCGCGCTGGTCGCACTACGGGTCGAGCATCGCGGCACGATCCGCAGCGATGGTGGCGTGGCGCTGGGCGGCGCGGCGGCGTCGACGATCACCTTCAACACCAACGGGCTTTACAATATCGAGGTGACGCAAGGTTCGACCGACGCCAATGGCGTGGTGGTCGACGGCGGGACGATCGGGCGCAACAGCACCACCAGCGGCAGCCAGCACAGCGCCTATCTGGTCGCAGTGCCCGCCAACAGCGCGATGACGATGCTGATCCAGGGGGGGGCCAGCATTGGCTTCGACATCGCCGGTTCGGCCAGCTTCGAAGGCAATACAATCGTCTTGTCGGCGGGGCAGAATGTCACCGCCGGACTGCCTTCAAATACGGCGATCGCGGCGGCCAGAATCGCGATCGACAATGCCACGATCACATCGGATCTGCGCGCCCGGGCGACCGACCAGATCCAGATCGGCACGGTTTACGGGGCGACCAGCTTCAGCGGCAATGTCCATCTGAACGCGGTCAACTTGGCGTCGCTAGTGGCAAGTTCATTCGCACTCGACATTGGCGGCAATTTGGATGTGTCGACCGACATATTGGGCAATGACGTCACCGCCGGATACATCGAAGTGCACGCGATCGGCGGCCAGACCCTGACGATCGCCGGCAACGCTTCGCTGTCGTCGAACGCCGATGGCCTTGATGCAACCAGCAGCAATAGCAACGCCGGAAGCGCCACTGGCGGCACGGTCGTGGTGCAAGCGCGCGAAGGCGGCACGGTGGCGATTGGCGGCGGGCTTTTCGCTGACGCCAATGGACTTGGCGGCAACCATGGTTTTACCAATGGGACAGCCGGGTCGGGCAGCGGCGGGCTGGTGCTGATCGACGCGATCAACGGCGCGTCGACAATCACCGTCGGTGGAGTTTCGATCCTTGCGGCCGACGGGACCGGCGGTTCGGCGCAAGGATGTGAAGGATGCTCGGTCAGCGGCGGCGATGGCATCGGTGGGTCCATCATTGTCAATGCCGGGCTTGCCGGTCCTGATCTTGCGGCCAACGCGCTGACCTTCAATAGCGTCCTGTTTGCTCATGCCGACGGCGTTGGTGGCAATGGCGACGATGGCGCCGGGTCGGGTTCTGGTGGAATGGCGCGCGTCCAGGCGGTCGAGGGCGGTTCGATCACTATTTACAATGGCCTAGCGGTTTCCGCTGACGGCAGCGGTGGGACCGATTTTGGCAGCGGCGGCGCAAGCGGCGGTACGGGGAGCGGCGGCAACGTTGCGGTCGCGCCTTACGGCACGGTCGGCGGAACGCTGAGTGCAAACAGCGGCGAAGGATCGATCTACGTCAGCGCGACCGGAACTGGCGGCGCGTCATCGAGCGGCGACGGTGGTGTGGGCGACGGTGGCCAAGCGGCGGTCGATGCGCAAATCGGAACGCTCACCATCAACGGCAACCTTCTAATCACCACGCAAGCGACCGGTGGCGACGGCTGGTCCGCCACAGGCGGGCTTGCGCAGGGCGGCGAGACCTATGTCCAAGCGGCCGGCGGGACGATGACAATCAATGGCAGCCTCGACCTGGACGCCTATGCCACGGGCGGTGATGGCGACATTGGTGGGGCCGGACAGGGCGGAACGGCGGCGCTTAATGCAACTAATGGAAGCAAGCTCACGATCACCCAATTGACGCAAATCGAGGCCTTTGGCCGGGGCGGCAACGGCGGCGAAGGATCGGGCGGGATCGGTGGTCTTGGCCAAGGTGGGATCGCTTCAATCTATGCCGTCGGCGACGGGTGGCTGGACCTCTACACGGTCGAGGCCCACGCCGCAGGCGATGGCGGAGACGGCGAGACGGGCGGTGCGGCCAAAGGCGGCGAGGCGCACGTGACGACGGGTCCCGATGGCAAGATCGATATCGCTTATTACGCCGATATCGCCGCCAGCGCGAGCGGCGGTTTCGGCTACACGCTGGTCGGCGGGGGCGCGACTGGCGGGGTGGTAAGTTTGAACGCATCCGGCGGAACGATCGATGTTGGTGATGAGGTCTCGCTGTGGGCGACAGCAAACGGCGGTTCGGCTGGCGGCTACACCGGCGATGGCGGCAATGCTCAGGGCGGATCGATCAACAGCGGCGCGCAGGATGGTGGGACGCTGACCGTCGCCAGCAGCTTCCGTGCCAATTCCAGCGGCTATGGCGGCGGGACGTATGGCGACGATACGACCAACGGCAACGGAATCGGCGGTTCCGCATCGCTTTCAGCGACAGGCAGCAACTCGACGGTTGATGCGCAATGGTCTTTGACGCTGACTGCCGATGGCACCGGAGGTTACAATCAAGGCGATTGCAATGATTGCGGCGGCGCCGGCGGAAATGGCACCGGCGGCACGGCGACACTCTATACTTTCGGCGGATTGGGAAACCAGATCCTGGTCGGGGGCAAGGTCGATCTGTCCGCCGACGGCGTGGGCACCAACGGCTATTTCGGGGCCGCCGGCAATGGCATAGGCGGGGCCGGAGCGACTGGCGGGGCTTATCTCAATTTGAACGACGACGGCGTGATCGACATCGCAGGTTCGCTCACTTTGACCGCGACCGGCGATGGCGGCTATCAATCGAATGGCGGGATTGCGGGCAGCGGGACCGGCGGCGAAGCGGGGATTTCGCTTGGGGGCAACGGCGCTTCGCTGCTGACCGTTGGCAGCTCGCTTGACAGCGAAACCGATCTCACCACGACCGTGAACACCAATGGCTATGGCGGGTCGGCGGGTATCATCTTGGGCGGCGTCGGCGGCAATGGCACCGGTGGCTGGTCGCGAATCTACGGCACCGGCGGCACGGCCAATTTCAATGGCAATGTCACGATCATCGCCGAGGGCGAAGGCGGCAATGGCGAGAATGGCGCCGGCGGCAATGGCGCAGCCGGACGTGCGCGGCTCAATGCCGACGGGGCAACTTACCATCTGTTTGGCAATGTCGAACTGAATGCGACGTCCGAAGGCGGGCTTGGGCGCAACGGCGGGACGGCGTTGGCACAAGTGATTGGGACCGGCGAATCGAATGCCGGAATGTTTGCCAACCGCGGCGGATCGATCATCGTTGATGGCCTGACCACGCTTAACGCCGATTCGACCGGCGGGATGGGGGTCTATGGCGGCAATGGCGGCAATGCAGTTGGCGGACTCGCAGTAATCCAGGCCAATGGCACGTCGTTCGTCGATGCGCTGACGCCTTACGGCAATGGCACGATCACGCTCGGCACGGTGATTGCGCATTCGAACGGCGTCGGCGGGCTTGGGGCGAACGCAGTGACGTCGGTGGCGGGCGGCAATGGCGGGCGCGGCCAGGGCGGAACGGTCGCTTTGTCGACCGCCAATAGCAACAGCGGAATCAATTCGCTGACCCTTGGAACGGTGTCGCTGAGCGCGACCGGGCAAGGTGGCGACGGCGGGCTAGGCGGCGACGGGTTTAACGGCGCGGCCGGCGGCGCCGGCGGGAATGGCGTCGGCGGGGCAATTTCAGCCCGGTCGTCGGCGGGCAATGGCATGCTCAGCGCGCAGGCGCTGACCGCCAACGCGTCAGGCACCGGCGGCGACGGCGGCACCGGCGGGAATGGCGATGTCGGCATCGGCGGCAATGGCGGCGCCGGCGGACGCGGACGCGGCGGATTTATCTCGGTCGGGCTGCGCGACGGTGCGGCGAGCACCACCAGCGGTGGGACCGCGAGCTTCACCACCATCGTCGCGACCGCCAATTCGATCGCTGGCGACGGCGGCGACGGTCGCTCTGGCGTCGGCGGCTTTGGCAATGGCGGCGCCGGCGGCGAAGCAATCCAGGGCTTTATCCAGCTGATCGCGCAGGGCGGCACGGTCACTGCGGGCGACATGACGATGGTCACCAACAGCATTGGCGGCAATGGCGGCAGCGGCGCGACCGCAGGCGTTGGCGGTGCGGCACAGACCGGAAACCTGTTTGTCCAAGCGCTCAATCGCACTGGCGATGTGGCGCAGCGCGGATCGCTCACTGCCGGAGCGATCAACGGGACCACGACCGCGACCGGCGGGATTGGCGCGACGAACGGACTCGCGACCGCGTGGGGCGGCGATTATTTCCATGTCGAGAATAGCGATGTTCAGCTCGCCAGCCTGGCGCTGGACGTCAATGCCGCCGACGGGATCGACTCCCGCTCGGGCCCCGACCAGATCGCGATCATCAACGGCAATGTGACGATCGACGGCGCGTTCAGCTTCGCCACCGACAATAATATGTATGTCTATAATCTGGGCGGACAGTTGACCGCGGCCAGCTTCGCGATCGACGGCGCGAGCGTCATCGACATTCCCAACTTCGCGACCCCGAGCGCGGCCGCAATGGGGACCATCACCGCGGACAACTTCTCATTGCTGACCCGCGGCGACATGGTGATCGATTCGCATCTGGTGAGCGGCAGCAACATTTATGTCGACGCCCCAGGAAGCATCCAGATCGGCAACATTAGCACGGTTGAGGAGATGAACCTTTCTGCGGGCGGCGGAATCGCACTCGGCAATTTGAGCGCGGGTCTCTCGTCCAATATCTTCTCGAGCAAGGCGATCCGGATCGATGCCGGAGGATCGATCCTGTTCGGCGACGCCACCGCGCTCGACGGAATCGACTTCTCGTCGGGCGGAACCGTCACCGGCGGCAATTTGACCTCCGGCGTGAGCGTCGGCGGCGACGCCGATGGCGCGATCAATCTCGGCAACATCTCGGCCGGCCTGGTCAATCCGCAAGGTCCGGCGAACGACGGATTCTCGGTCGGGATTGGGGCGGGCACGTCGATCAGCGTCGGCGATGTCGCCGGCGCCGAGTCGGTCGGCTTCGCGACGCTCGGCGCGCTGACCACTGGCAATCTCACCGCCGGGGCCGACGTGCTGGCGATGGCCAGCGGCAACATGCTGTTCGGCTCGATCACCGCAGGCTCCAATGGGCGGACCTACCTTGCCGACAGCGCAATGTTTATCGCGGCCGGCGGCGGCGGCGACGACGACAATTTCAATCCGGAGCTGGTGTTCGGTGCCACGCCGGTGGCGAGCCTGGGCTCGATCACCATCACCGGACCCGTGTCGACCGGCAGCTTCCAGGCCGCAGCAACCTCGATCATCACCGGCGACATCGCGGCCGGGACTTTCGTCGACATGGTGGCGACCAGCGGCGGCGTCACGACCGGCAACATCAGCGCAATCCTGTCGAGCATTTCGATCAATGCGTTGGGAACGGTCGACCTCGGTGACGTCAGCACGGGCAGCTTCTTCTTCGCCGACACCAATGTCAGCCTCAAGACCGGCAGCCTTGATGTCAGCGGCGACGCGATCATCGACGTCGGCGGCAACATTACCACCGAAATCATCACCGCCGGATCGGTCGACTTCCTGGCCGGCGGCAATATCGTCGTCAAAACCACCGTGGTTGACGAGATTGTCGACCTTGAAGCGGCGGGCACGCTGACCGCGCTCAACGTCACCGCGGGCGACAAGATCAACCTCGAGGCCGGTCTCGCGTTGGTCGCCGACAATCTCTCGGCGGGGCTCGTCAATCCCAGCACTGCTACCGGTGCCACCTATCAGATCAGCGTCCTTTCGGGCGTGTCGGTCGACGTCGGTACCATCAGCACGCCGGGCTTCGCTGCGCTCGTGTCAGGCGGTACGCTGGATGCCGTCTCGATCGATTCGGGCGACGATGTCTTGCTCGCTGCTGACGGTGCGATGCATATTGCCGGCCCGGTCTCTACAGGATCAAGCAGCCGTCTGCTGGTCGGCGGCTTCGGGCTGATCGATCTCGGCGGCGGTGCGACCGAAAGCTTTGACCGGACGCTGATGTTCGCCGCCGTTGACGGCGGCACCACGGACGCGAGCGGTGGATCGGTGTTGATTGATGGCGCAATCGACAGCGCGAAGCTCGACATCTTCGGTGGGCAGAATGTCACCACTGCGGGACTGGTGATCGGCGGAGCGGCGCGGATTGATGCCGCGTCCAACATCACCACCGGCGCGATCGATGCTTTTTCGGTGGCACTGAACGGTGGCGGCAACCTTAACATCGGCGGTGCCATCGACGCTGGCAGTAGCGTCGCGCTTGACGCCGGCGGGACGCTCACTGCGCTCGACATCACCGCCGGCAACAGCATCGCGCTCAATGCCGATGGCGCACTCAATACCGGCGACCTGACGATCGGCGGCCTGGTCCTGCTCGGTCAAGGGATCGGGACCCAGGCGGTCGATGGATCAATCGATGTCCGTTCGAACACGTCGATCCTGGTCGGTGACCTGGCGGCGACTGGCTATGTCGGGCTGATCTCGGGCGGATCGCTCCAGGCCGGGGCGATCGACGCCGGTGGCAACGTCTTCGCGCTGGCTGACGGCAATGCCTCATTTGGGGCGATCAGCAGCGGCACCGGACGGCGGTTGCTGATCGCCGGGTTCGACATGCTCGCCAACAGCGGCGGCTATGACGCGACGACCGAGGTGTCGTTGTTCGACGCGCTCGACAATGGTGACGCGGTAGCGAGCGGCGGATCGGTGGTTGTCAACGGCGAGATCACGACCCACCGGCTCGACATAGTGGCGGGCGGCGGCGTCACGCTCAGCGCGGTCGATTTCGGCGCGTTCGAGCTGGGCGGAAGCGGCCAAGTCGAGTCGGGCGGGCTGATCAGCCTCAACGGCAACATCAACAATTTCATCAACCTCATTTCGAACGATCTCGCGGTCGCCGCTGGGGTAACAATCAGCGACGGAAACATCATCTCGACCA
Organism: Sphingomonas bacterium; assembly: GCA_026785965.1. Lineage (GTDB taxonomy): Bacteria > Pseudomonadota > Alphaproteobacteria > Sphingomonadales > Sphingomonadaceae > Sphingomicrobium. The sequence continues at coordinate 10,203 of JAJAYY010000224.1, read as the reverse complement.
ACGCCCAAGGCATGTTCATCGGCGATGGGCTGAGCGGCACCGGCGGCTATCGCCTGAGCAACGCCGAATATAATCGCTTCATCCAGGTCGATGTCGCGGCGGACGTGTCACGCGGCGCGGGTTCGTTGATGACGATCGGCGATCTTACTGTCGCCAATGCGGTCGGCGAAATCGATTTCAGCATTTATGCAGGCGACGCGGACGAAGGAATGGGCACGGGCACGATTCGCATCGTCGGCGATGTGCGCTTCACCGATATGCTGAGCGACGGCGATGACGAGGTCAATTTCTCGAGCCAGCGGTTCGAACTCGATGCGGCGACCGGATCGCTGTCGCTCGAGAACAGCTCGGGCGGGCTCGGCGGATCGCTCGATATCGATGCCCAGCATGTGTGGGTCGCCGAAGGATCGATCCTTAGCAAGCTGGCAGCGAACCCGGCCTATGCCGAGCTCGCGGCCGACCTTAGGAGGCCGACTGCGACCAGCGTTCCGGGCGGGGTCATTCGCGCCAGCTTCATCAACATCACGCTCGACCAGCCGGGGGTCGCACCACTGGCGGGGGGGCCGGCCTATTCGGTCTATGTCCAAAATACGGGCACAGCGGCGACGCCGGCCGGATTCACCGCGGGTGAGGCAAGCGTCGAACTGGCCGATGGCGCGCCGATCGCGCCGATCGACCTGATCGTCAATGGCCAATTGATTACGCCCGACGGGACGCTGACCGGGGCCGATGTGCGCGACGCATTGATGGCCGACGATGATCCGGCGCGGTTCACCGCCAACAGCACGATCAACGGCTGCCCGGTGAGCGGGGGCGGGTGCTTCGTCCCGCAGCCGCCCGCGCCGCCGGTCGAGCCGACCCCCGACATCGCTTCCCAGATCACGCTGATCAGCGACCCGGTGATCGAGGAGCAGCCGTTCGAAAATGAAGAAGCGATCGAGGACAATGAGGAAGACGGCGGCGAAGACAGCGCGTCGAGCCCGATCACGCCGCCGGCGCCCTTGTTCAACACCAAGCCGCTCGAGCAGCCGAGCGAGACCGACGAACCGGTGTCGGGCGGCGGCAATCCGGCGCTGACCGGCAATGGCATGAATAACGCCGACGAAGGCGATGATGACGACGACGACGATGATGACGACCAAGAGGAGGCCAAGTGATGCACCGCTCATTGCTCCGTTCCGCCAGCCTGATCGGGCTGTGCGCGCTGCTTCCGACAGCCCCGCTGATCGCCGCGCCACGGCTCGCCAACGCGCCCTTGTCGACCCGCGACAGCTTCCGGCTGGGCGATGCCGGGGTGCTGTGCACCGCGCAGGCCAAACCGACCGACAAGCGGCTCGCCATGATGTTCGACCGGGCCTATTTGCTGACCTGTCGTGACGCCGCCGGGCCCGTCGGGAGCGCGCTCGCGCTGCGCGGCACGATCGACGCCGCGACACTGCCCAGCGCGCTGCCGGTTGCCGCGCTGAGCTGCGCCGCTCCGGTCGCGGCGGTCGTCGATGGAGTGGGGGCGGTGACGACGCTCAAATGCCACGACGGCGCCAACAACCTCGATTATCGGCGCTATGCCATATCGCGCGGCAAGACCCATTATCTGGTCGAGGGCCTGGCCGGCTATGATCCGGCGCTGCGACTGGCGCTGGCCTCGCTGGTGCTCGACCGCGGGCAGAAGGGGCTGGTCCAGGTCGCGACGACCGAAGTAAGCGACCCCGCCGCCTTTGCCCGTACCCAGGCCGGATCGCTCGACGTCGCCGGGGCGCGCGCCGAAGCCTATGCGCGCAGCAACGGATCACGGTTCGCCGAATCGGCCGAATTTTTCGAAAATCTGGCGTCGCGGGACAGCGGCAATGCCGGGGCGCTGGCCGAGGCACTGGCCAACCAGGGGCTTCAGCAGTCGAACCTGGGCAATTTCTCGGCCGCGGCGCGGCTCATCGGGCGGGCCGAAGAAAACGCCCCCCAAGGCGACGGCGTGATCCAGCGCCTGATCCGCAATTATCGCGCGCTCAACCAGCTCAACCAGCGCGACCCCGAAACGGCGATCGCCGAGCTCACCAAGCCGGTCGCAGCGGTCGCCGAGGACGATGCCAGCGCCGAAGTGCGCGTCGGGATGATCAGCGTCCCGCTAGCGGCGCTGATCAATCGCGAAAGCAGCAGCGTCCAGGAAATCGCTCAATTGGGATCCAATCTGACCGCGTCGGAGCGCGCCTCGGTGCTCGACGCGCAGGCGATCGAGCTGCACGGCATCGCGCTTCGCCAGCAGGGCAAACTGGGTGATGCCGCGGCCAAGCTCGACGAGGCGCGGACCAAGCTGGTGCGGGTGCGCGACGGACGGATCCGCTCGACCGGCTGGCTGCGCAGCGAAATTGAGGTCGAGCGCGCCTTGGTCGCCGAAGCGGCCGGCGACCCGACCAGGGCGATGGCGGCGTTCGACCAGGCGATCGCGACAATCGGTGACGCTTATCCCGACAGTCCGGCTTTGCTGTCGGCACGCGCACGAAAGGCGAGCTATTTGTCGCGCAACGGCGATGTCGCGGGGGCGCGCGCCTTGTTCGAGACGGTGGTCGGCGACAGTAGCCGTGTGCCTGACAGCGGCGGCGCGCTGCGCGGGCTGCTCGGACCCTATTTCGAATTGCTGGCGAAGAATGGATCGCCCGAGGATGCAGCGGCAATGTTTCGCGCGGCGCAGATCATGCAACGCCCGGGAGTGGCGCAGACCCAAGCGATCCTGGCGCGGCAATTGTCCGAGGGAAATGACGAAGCGAGCGCGCTGTTCCGACTGGCGGTGACCCGCGCGCGCGATGTCGTGCGCGCCGATGCCGAGGTCAGCCGACTGGCCGCGGTAGCCGAGCCGACCGAGGCGCAACGCAAGGATCTGGACGCCGCGACCGCCAATCGCGATGCCTTGCGCGGGCAGCAGACCCAGCTGTCGGCGCGACTGGCCGATTATCCGCGCTACAAGGCGCTCGCCCCGACCAACGTCGAACTGGCCGATTTGCGTAGCGCGCTGCGCGACGGCGAGGGCTATTACAAGATGATGGTGGTCGAGAATGCGGTGTTCGCGCTCTACGCCACCAAGTCCGGGGCGCGCGCGATGAAGCTTGGCCTGTCGAGCGCGAAGCTCGGCCGCGAGGTAGCGACGCTGCGCGACAGCATCGCCAAATATGACGACAAGGGCCAGTTGCTGACCGAGCCGTTCGACCTGCCGCGGGCGCGCAAGCTGTATCTGACGTTGTTCGGGGGAATGGACAGCGAGGTCCAAGGGCTGCGTCACCTGGTGTTCGAGCCCGACGGCGCGATGCTCCAGCTGCCGCCTTATGTGCTGGTCACCAAGCAGGCCGGGGTCGATGCCTATGCGGCGCGGATCAAGCGGCCCGGTGCCGACGAATTCGACTTCACCGGGGTCGAGTGGCTCGGCCGGGGACGCGAAGTGTCAATTTCGGTCAGCCCGCGCAGCTTCCTCGACATGCGCGCGATCGCGCCCAGTCGGGCAGCGCATTCCTACCTTGGTGTCGGCCAGAATGCGGTGGCGATGGCGCGGCCGGCGATGGCCGTGGCCGACGATTGCGACTGGCCGATCCAGACCTGGCAGGCGCCGATTTCACCCGACGAACTGGTGCTGGGTCAGACCCTGTTCGGCGCCGGCAACAGCCGCTTGGTGACAGGCGCCGCATTTACCGACAGCGCGCTGCTGAGCGACAAGCAACTGTCCGATTATCGCATCCTGCACTTTGCGACCCACGGATTGGTGACCGCACCGCGGCCCGAATGCCCGGCGCGGCCAGCGCTGGTGACCAGCTTTGCCGGCGATGGCAGCGACGGCCTGCTCAGCTTCAAGGAGATCTTCGACCTCAAGCTCGACGCCGATGTCGTGATCCTTTCGGCATGCGACACCGCCGGCGCCGCGAACTCGAGTGCGTCGAAGGAAGCGGGGCTTGGCGGCGGGGGCAATTATGCGCTTGACGGGCTGGTCCGCGCATTTGTCGGCGCGGGCGCGCGATCGGTGGTAGCAAGCCATTGGCCGGTGCCTGATGATTTCGACGCGACCAAGCGGCTGGTCGGGGGGATGCTTCGTGCGGCCCCGGGCGAGCCGCTGGCCAAGGCGCTGGGCGATGCCCAGCAAGGGCTGATGGACGATCCGCGCACGTCGCATCCTTTCTATTGGGCGGCGTTCATCATCCTGGGCGATGGCGCCAAGCCCTTGGTCGCAGCCGCCGCGCCGCGGATCGCGGCGAAGTAGCGCCCGCCGGCGGCGCTTGCAGGAAGCGCCGCGACCCGGCACGATCTGCTGAACCGATGGGGGATGCGGATGCGAGCGCTCGGCCTGGCCTTATGTTTGTTGCTGTCGGCGCCGGCGTGGGGCGCCGCCCCCGCCAGCGAGGCCGCGCGGATCACCGAGCGCGCAGCGCGCGTGACGATCAGCCGCGACCACCTGGGGATCGCCCACATCCGCGCGGCGAGCGATGCCGATGCGGTGTTCGGAATGGCTTTTGCTCAGGCCGAAGATGACTTCAACCGCGTCGAGACCAATTATCTGACCAGCCTCGGCCGGCGCGCCGAGGCCGAGGGCGACAAAGCGCTGTGGCAGGATGTGCGACAGCGGCTGTGGATCGACGAAGCCGACCTCAGGCGCCGCTATGCCGCGGCCGCGCCATGGCTCAAGGCGTTGCTCGAAGGCTGGGCCGACGGGCTCAATTTCTACCTCGCGACGCACCCCAAGGTGACGCCGCGCGTGCTGACCCGGTTCGAGCCGTGGATGGCGCTGAGCTTTTCCGAAGGCAGCATCGGCGGCGATATCGAATATGTCGACCTCGCGGCGCTGCGCACCTTCATTGAGCATGGCGCGGCGACAGCACGCGTAGCCAAGCCGCACGAGGAGCCGCAGGGATCGAATGGCATTGCGATCGCGCCGTCGCGCTCGATCTCGGGCCGGCCGCTATTGCTGATCAACCCGCACACCAGTTTCTTCTTTCGCGATGTCGTCCAGGTGACCAGCGACGAGGGCCTCAACGTCTATGGCGCGGTGACCTGGGGCCAGCCGTTTGTGTACCAGGGGTTCAACCAGCATGCGGCGTGGATGCACACCTCGAGCGGGCTCGATAATCGCGACGAATATGCCGAGACGGTCGCCCGGCGCGGCGGCGGCATGGCCTACCGCCATGGCAAAAAGTGGCGACCGATCGAAACCCGGGCGATCGCGCTGCGCGTGCGCCAGACCGACGGGTCGCTGACCACGCGCAGCGTCACCACTTTTCGAACCCATCACGGCCCGATCGTCCGCGCCGAGGGCGGCAAGTGGATCGCTTTTGCGATTCTCGACGATCCGGTTCGCGCGCTTGAGCAAAGCTTCCTTCGCACCAAGGCGTCCAACCTCAAGGAGTGGATGGCGGTCGGAGCGCGCCATGCCAATTCATCGAACAATATGCTGTTCGCCGATGCGAGCGGGACAATCGCTTATTTGCATCCGCAATTCGTGCCGCTGCGCGATGACCATTTCGATTATCGCGGCCCGGTCGACGGCAGCGATCCGCGCGCTGACTGGACCGGGCTGACCCCGATCAGCGCGCTGCCGATGGTCGTCAATCCAGCGTCGGGGTTCGTCTACAACAGCAATGACGCGCCGTGGTCGGCGGCGGGCAGAGCAACGCTCAAGGCATCGGCTTTCCCGCGTTACATGGACCAATGGGGCGCCAATGCGCGCACCGAACATGCGCTCGCATTGCTGAGCGGGACGCGCAAGTTCAGCGCCGCGGGACTGATAGCCGCAGCCTATGACCCGGCGCTTCCGGGGTTCGAACGGATCCTGCCCGGGCTGCTTCGCGCCTATGACGGGCTGGGCCGAGCCGACCCGCGGCGACGGACGCTGGCCGCGCCGATCGCGCTGCTGCGCAAGTGGGATCGCCGCTGGGGCAAAGACAGTGAGGCGCAGTCGCTGGCAATCCATTGGGGCGAGACGCTGTGGAGGGAGGTAATGGGTAAGGACAAGCCGAGCAATGGCGCCGAAGTCGCTTATTCGCGGATGGTCGCCGCAGCGCCGGTGCGCCAGCTCGCCGCGCTCGACTCCGCGATCGGCAAGATGCGCGGCCTATACGGCGGTTGGCGGGTGGCGTGGGGATCGATCAACCGTTTCCAGCGCAACGACGGACGGATTCTCCAGGCGTTCGACGATCGCAAACCGAGCCTGGCGGTCGGCTTCCCGAGCGCAGATTGGGGAACGCTGGCATCGTTCGGGGCGCGGACCTATCCCGGCGCCAAGCGGCGCTACGGCACCAGCGGCAACAGCTTCGTCGCAGTAGTCGAACTCGGTCCGGATGGGCCGCGCGCATTCGCGGTGACCGCCGGCGGGGTCAACGGCGACCCGGCATCGCCGCACTTTGCCGACCAGGCGCAAGACTATGCCGACGGCCGGCTATCGCCGGTGCCGTTCGCCAAGGCCGAGGTCGATGCGGCGACGCGCGAGCGTTATCACCCCGGCGAGCCGCGGATTGCCCAGCGCCACTAGCGATCTTCGCCGGGCAATAAAAAACCCGCTCGAAAGCGGGTTTTGTTGGTTGCGGGAGTAGGATTGGAACCTGCAACCTTCAGCTTATGAGCCTGACGAGCTACCGGGCTGCTCCATCCCGCGTCAACCTGGCGGCTTGACTTGTTGGCTTAGGCACGGTCTTTTGGCCGCGATGAACCCGATTCACCGCCCCTCACCAATGCTTGCTCCCGCGGCCCTGTCGCGCGGCTGGTGGTGGCGCTTGCCCAAACGTTGGCGCGCGCGCGGCTGATTCCTCCTTTCTTAAGGTGAATTTTCCAAAGGCTCGCGTGACCCGCGGGCCTTTTTCTTTGTGCGCAATCTCCATTGAAAGTCAGACAGAATGATCATCGTGATGAAGCCCGAGGCGTCGCAGGACGACGTCAACCAGATCCTCGCGCGGATCGAGGCAAAGGGCCTAAAGCCGCTCCACATGCCCGGCGCGGAGCGGGTCGTGCTTGGCGCGCTGGGCGACGAGCGGATACTCGCCGAGCTTGATCTGGAGGCCGAGCCGCAGGTCGAATCGGTCAAACCCATCCTTGCCCCGTACAAGTTGGTCAGCCGCGAGCTTCACCCCCATGACACGCTGGTTCGTATCGGCAATGCAACATTCGGCGGCGGCCGGTTCGGGCTGATCGCCGGGCCGTGCGCGGTCGAAACCGAAACGCAGATCATGGCGAGCGCCAAAGCGGCCAAGGCGGCGGGGGCAACTGTGCTTCGCGCCGGTGCCTACAAACCACGAACCAGCCCCTATGCCTTCCAGGGCCATGGGCCCGATGCACTGGTGCTGCTGGCTGAGGTTGGGCGCGAAGTGGGACTTCCGGTGGTCACCGAAGTGATCGAGAGCGGTGACGTCGAGCTGGTCGCACGTCACGCCGATGCGCTCCAGGTCGGCGCGCGCAACATGCAAAATTTCGCGTTGCTCAAGGCCGTCGGACGCGCCGGAAAGCCGGTGGTGCTGAAACGCGGCATGTCGGCCAAGATCGAGGATTTGCTGCTCGCAGCCGAATATGTGCTGGCGGCGGGCAACGATCAGTTGATCCTGTGCGAGCGCGGTATCCGCACGTTCGAGACAGCCACGCGCAACACGTTAGACCTTGCCGCGGTGCCGCTGCTCAAGGCGAAGAGCCACTTGCCGGTCATTGTCGACCCGTCCCACGGCACGGGCATCCGCGACCTGGTTATTCCAATGGCGCTGGCAGCGGCCGCCGCGGGCGCCGACGGTGTGATGGTCGAAGTCCATGTCGATCCGCCATCGGCGCTGAGCGATGGGCCGCAGTCGCTTTACCCGGATCAGATGCTGGCGTTGGGCAAACAGCTCGAAGCGCTGCTCGTGGCGCTCGGGCGTTCGCTGTGACTCATGCTGGCGAAGGCGAAGCGGGGCTGGTCTCGCGCCGCCTTCCGGGTCAACACGACCCGGTCGCGCTTCACGCAGCATTGGCGGACCTTGGCGCCGCACCTCTACTTTTTCGCCGCACTGGCGGGCGGGCACTGATCGTCGCCGACGCCGCGCTGCGGCTTGAGGCCACTGGCGGCGAGGCGCGGTTCGAGGCGTTGAGCGAGGGCGGCGCATTACTGCTTGGGCCGCTTGCCGAACGGCTTGCCAATCATGTGACCGAGCAGGCCCCTCGGCACCTGACGGTGCGGTTTGAGCGCTGCGACCACCCTGACGAAGAGGTGCGGGCCCAGGCGCCGACCGCGTTGACCGCGTTGCGGGCGCTGCTCGCCGTTGCCGTGCCACGGGATTCGGACGAGCCTTTCGCGCTGGTCGCGGCAGGCATCGTCGGATTTGACCACGTCGACATGATCGAGGCGCTCCCCCCGCGTCCGGTCGGCGATTTTCCCGACCTCGTCTTCCTGCTTGCCGAAACGCTGATCGCGATCGAGCCGTCGGGAACGACGCGGGTACTGGCGTTGGCGATAGGATCGGCAGATCCCGCCGTGGCGCATCGCCAGCATCACCTGGCGGCGGACCGGCTGGCGCGGCTGGTCGCGCGCTGCGAGACGGTAGATCGGAGCCGCACAACGCCCGCTGCAATGCCATGCCGCGCCGAACCAGATCTGGACGACCAGGCCTTCGCCGCGACGGTTGAGCGACTGAAACAACACATCGTCGCCGGCGATATCTTTCAGGCCGTGCCTTCGCGCGCTTTCCGGGCGCCTTGCACAGACCCACGAGCCGCCTTCCGGCGCCTCGTCGCGGCCGACCCGAGCGCCTATCATTATTGCTTCGATACCGGCCACGGCACAGTGTTTGGGGCTTCGCCCGAAACTGCGGTCGAGCTGCGCCGCGGGGCCGTTGGCCTGACATTGACGGTCAGTCCTATCGCTGGGACCCGACCGCGCGGGGCGACCCTCGATGCCGATGATCGCATGGAGGCCGACCTCAGGCTCGACGCCAAGGAGGTCGCGGAGCATCTGATGCTGGTCGACCTTGCCCGTAACGACGTCGCACGGGTGGCGACGCCGGGGACCAGGCGGGTGACCCGAATGCTCGGGGTCGAGCGTTTCGCGCGAGTGATGCATCTCGTTTCAACGGTCGAAGGGCGGCTCGCCGACGGGTGCGACGCCATCGATACTATCCGCGCCTGCCTCAACGTCGGCACGTTGTCGGGGGCGCCGAAGCTGGCGGCGATCGCGCTCATTCGAGCGGTCGAGCAATCGCCTCGCGGTCCCTATGGCGGAGCGATCGGGTGGATCAACGGCAATGGCGAGATGGACAGCGCCGTTATCATCCGATCGGCACTGGTCCGCGACGGTTTCGCCGAAGTTCGCGCCGGGGCGGGCGTCGTCGCCGACAGCGATCCGTTGTCGGAGGCCGCCGAGACCCGGGCGAAGGCGAGCGCGGTCCTCGCCGCGCTTGGAGCCGCGGCATGAACGTCCTGATCATTGATAACCGCGACAGTTTTACCTTCAACCTCGTCGAGGCGTGCCGGACATCCGGCGCGTCGGTCGCGGTGGTGCGCAATTCAATTGCCGCCGAGGCAGCGTTCGAGCGCGCGCTGGCCGAGCGCGCCGTGCTGATGCTGTCGCCGGGCCCGGGCGGGCCAAAAGACGCCGGCTGCTGCCTCGAGCTTATCAGGCTCGCCAAGTGGCGGGTACCGGTGATCGGCATCTGCCTTGGCCACCAGGCGATCGTCGAAGAGGCCGGCGGCCGGGTCGAGCGGGCAGCGGCGCCGTGTCACGGCAAGGTGTCGCGGCTGACGCATGGCGGGGAAGGCATTTTCGCAGGCCTTGCCTCGCCGCTGATCGTTGGGCGCTATCACTCGCTGTGCGCGCCGGTCGCCAATGTGCCACCTCGGCTACGCGTAGACGCCGAGCTTGAGGGGATGGCGATGGCCGTAAGCGACGACGAAGCGGGACAGTTCGGGCTGCAGTTTCACCCCGAATCCATCCTGACGCCAACGGGCGACCGGCTGATCGCGGCCTTGCTCGGCGCGGCCGGGCTGTGGCTAGAGCATTTCGCGGCGCAGCGCGCGGCACTCCGGGCGGCGGAATAAAGGCACAAAAAAACCCGCTCGAAAGCGGGTTTTCATGTTGGTTGCGGGAGTAGGATTTGAACCTACGACCTTCAGGTTATGAGCCTGACGAGCTACCGGGCTGCTCCATCCCGCGCCACCAATCAAAAAAGCCGCCGCTGGGAAACCCGGCAGCGGCTTTTTCAAAATTGCGAATGGGTTCTTCCGTTT
>JAJAYY010000223.1 GCA_026785965.1 Sphingomonas bacterium | reverse complement strand
CCGGGGTGGTGATGAGGGCAGCTGCCGAAGCAGCGGTGGCGAACACAATCTTTTTCACAAACAAACTCCATTCGATTGCCCGGGCCGTGAGGCCCGGGGCATTTTGGTGAGACGCGGGATGGCACGGCTCGAGACCCTGCTTTTCCGCATCCGATATTGCCGAGAGAACGGCGAACCCCCGTTGCCGTTGTCGACAGGCAGACGCCCGTCGATGAACAGGCCGCACAACCGCTGCCGGAGCGATTAGGTTCCGCGTTCCGGCAAGAAAATTGTGCGCTGCAATAAAAGTGCCGCGCGCGGTCAGCGGCGGCCGAACAGCTTCTCGATGTCGGCGTGGGCGAGTTTGACCCAGGTCGGGCGGCCGTGGTTGCACTGGCCCGAGCGCGGGGTGACCTCCATCTCGCGCAGCAGCGCATTCATCTCGGCGACCGACAGGATTCGCCCGGCGCGAACCGACCCGTGGCACGCCATCGTCGCCGCGACATGATCAAGCCGGTCGCGCAGCGCGAGCGCGGTGCCGAGCTCGGCGAGTTCGGCGGCAAGATCGTTGAGCAGCCCGGGAACGTCGGCCTTGCCCAGCGCTGCGGGGGTGGCGCGGACGAGCATCGCCGACGGCCCGAAGCGCTCGATCTCGAGCCCGAGCGCGGCGAGTTCCTCGGCGGCTTCCTCGAGCCGGTCGCAATCGGGCTCGTCCAGTTCGACCACGTCGGGCAGCAGCAGCGTCTGACGCGCGACCTCGCCGCCGCCCCCTTCGCTCAGCGCCGACGCGCGGCGCATCCGCTCGAGCACCAGCCGCTCGTGCGCGGCGTGCTGGTCGACGATCACCAGCCCGTCTTCGGCCTCGGCGACGATATAGGTCGCGGCAACCTGCCCGCGCGCGACCCCGAGCGGATAAGCGGGAACCGGGGCGGTCGCCGCTTCGGCGCGGGCTGAAGGTTGGGCATCCGTGTAATCCAGCCTCGCCTCCGTCACCCCGGCGAAGGCCGGGTTCCACCTATTTTCAGACACAGGATCATGGCCAACTGGGCTCCCGCTTTCGCCGGGGTGAGGTGGTGAGGATAGCTCACTCGTCCAGGCGACCGGCGCGGCGAATTGTTCGCGCGCTGCGCTGCGGTGCCCGGCCTGGTCGAGCGCGGCGCGCAGGCCGCCGACGATCAGCCCGCGCACCGCCGCCGGGTCGCGGAAGCGGACTTCGGTCTTGGCCGGGTGGACGTTGATGTCGAGATCGCCCGCCGGCACCTCGACGAACAGCGCCGCGACCGGATGGCGATCGCGCGCCAGCAGGTCGCGGTAAGCGGCGCGCAGCGACCCGACCAATAGCCGGTCCTTGACCGGGCGATTGTTGACGAACAGAAATTGATGGTCGGCCATCCCGCGATTGAAGGTCGGCAGGCTCACCACCCCGGTCAGCCGCAACCCGTCGCGGACGCAATCGATCCCCAGCCCGTGGCGCTCGAGCTCGCGGTCGAGCAGCGCCGCGACGCGGGTCGGCGCATCCGACGGCTGGACGCTGAGCGTGCGGCGGCCGTCATGTTCAAGGCTGAAGGCGACGTCGGGGCGCGCCATCGCCAGGCGGCGGACGGCATCGAGGCAGGCGGCATATTCGGCGCGCGGGCTACGGAGGAACTTGCGCCGCGCCGGGACCTTGTCGAACAGTCCCTCGACGCGGACCCTGGTGCCCGGCGGAAGCGCGGCCGGCCCCTCGCCCGCCGCTTCGCCATGATCGATCGCGATGCGCCAGCCGTCGGCCCCGCGCGGCCGGCTTTCGAGCGTCAGCCGCGCCACACTGGCAATCGACGGCAGCGCTTCGCCGCGGAAGCCGAAGCTGACGACCTGCTCGATCTGATCATCGGGCAGCTTCGAAGTGGCGTGACGCTCGAGCGCAAGATGCATCTGCGATGGCTCCATGGCGGACCCATCGTCGCTCACTTCGACCAGGTCGAGCCCGCCCGCGGCGAGCCGGATCGAGACGCTTTTCGCGTCCGCATCGAGCGCGTTTTCGACCAGCTCCTTCAACGCGCTCGCCGGCCGCTCGACGACCTCGCCCGCGGCGATGCGATTGATGAGGTCGGAAGGGAGCCTTCTTATTGACATGGCAGCCCTCCTAGCCCAATCGGATGCGGCCCGCGAAGCGCAGATTTGTCCGACAGATTCATGCAGCTTTCACAAGGGTTTGAATAAGGGTTTGTGAATCGGACCGGGCGGGTGCCGGCACCGATTTCACTTGCGGACGGGAAATGGGAAAAGATGTTCTGGGCACGCTGGTTCAAATGGATGTCGCACGACATGGCGATCGACCTGGGGACGGCCAATACGTTGGTCTATGTCCGCGGCCGCGGGATTGTCCTTAACGAGCCATCGGTGGTCGCGATTGAGACGATCAACGGGGTCAAGCGGGTCAAGGCGGTCGGCAACGACGCCAAGCTGATGATGGGCAAGACCCCCGACCAGATCGAGGCGATCCGTCCGCTGCGCGACGGGGTCATCGCCGACATCGACGTCGCCGAGCAGATGATCAAGCATTTCATCCACAAGGTCCACGGCGGCAAGATGCGCGCCTGGCGCTTCCCCCAGATCGTGATCTGCGTGCCGTCGGGATCGACTTCGGTCGAGCGCCGCGCGATTCGCGATGCCGCGTCCAACGCCGGCGCCAGCCAGGTGTTTCTGATCGAGGAGCCGATGGCGGCCGCGATCGG
>JAJAYY010000222.1 GCA_026785965.1 Sphingomonas bacterium | reverse complement strand
CCGCTCGGCCTCAAGCGCACGGTCGAGACCGGCAAGGTGAAGCAGAGCTTCAGCCACGGCCGCTCGAACACTGTCGTGGTCGAGGTCAAGAAGCGCCGCATCCTCGCCAAGCCTGGCGAAGCGCCCGCCGAAGTGCCCGAGACCAAGGCCGCGGTCGAGGCGCCCGCTCCGGCGCCGGTCGCCAAGTCCGCCCCTGCCCCCGCCAGGCCCGCCGCCCCGGCCCGCCGCGCACCCGCCGACGACATATTGTCGCGTCGCGAGCTGCAGGAAAAATTGCTCCGCGAGGCCGACGAGTCGCGCATGAACTCGCTTGAGGAAGCCCGTCGCCGCGACGATCGCGCCAAGACCGAGCAGACCGAAGACGAAAAACGCCGCGCCGAAGAAAATCGCCGGTCCGAAGAAGATTCCGTCAAGCGCGCCGCCGCTGACGCCTCCGACGCCGAGCGCGCTGCTGCCGATGCCGCCGCTGCGCCGAGCGAAGCAGCCGCCCCTGCCGCGCGCGACGAAGAGCGCCGCTTCACGCGTCCTGCCGCTGCGCCCGCGCACGCCCCGAAGCGCACCGAGCCCGGTCGTCCGGGCCGTGGTCACGACGATCACCGCAAGTCGGGCAAGCTGACCGTTACGCGCGCCCTGACCGGCGAAGACGACAGCCGCACACGCAGCCTCGCCGCGCTGCGCCGTGCGCGCGAAAAAGAAAAGCGCGCCCACCAGTCGGCGGGTCCGTCGGCCAAGCAGGTCCGCGATGTAGTTGTTCCGGAAGCAATCACGGTCCAGGAACTCGCCAATCGCATGGCCGAGCGCGGCGCCGACCTCGTCAAGGCGCTGTTCAAGATGGGCACCGCGATCACACTGACCGAAACCATCGATCAGGACACCGCCGAACTGCTCGTCACCGAGTTCGGCCACACCATCAAGCGCGTCAGCGAGAGTGACGTCGAGATCGGAATCGGCGACGACGCCGATGCGCCTGAGACGCTGCAGACGCGTCCGCCAGTGGTGACGATCATGGGCCATGTCGACCATGGCAAGACCTCGCTGCTCGACGCGATCCGCGGGGCCAACGTCCAGTCGGGCGAAGCGGGCGGAATCACCCAGCATATCGGTGCCTATCAAGTGAAGGCACCCGATGGTTCGCTGATCACGTTCCTCGACACACCGGGCCACGAAGCGTTCAGCGAAATGCGCCAGCGCGGCGCCAACGTCACCGACATCGTGATCCTGGTGGTCGCGGCCGACGACGGGCTCAAGCCGCAGACGATTGAGGCGATCAACCACACCAAGGCGGCGGGCGTGCCGATGATTGTCGCGATCAACAAGATCGACAAGCCCGGCGCGACCCCGCAGAAAGTGCGCGAAGAACTGCTCCAGCACGAGATTATCGTCGAGGACATGGGCGGTGAAGTCCAGGATGTCGAAGTGTCGGCGCTCAAGAAGACTAATCTCGACAAATTGCTCGAAGCAATCCACCTCCAGGCCGAATTGCTCGAACTGAAGGCCAATCCCGACCGGCCCGCCGAGGCAACCGTGATCGAGGCCAGGCTCGACAAGGGCCGCGGCCCGCTTGCCACCGTGCTGGTCCAGCGCGGCACGCTCAAGGTCGGCGACGTGTTCGTCGTCGGCGCGACCGCGGGCAAGGTCCGCGCACTGGTCGACGATCATGGCCGTCCGGTGAAGGAAGCCGGTCCGTCGTTCCCGGTCGAAGTGCTCGGCCTCGCGTCGGTGCCGTCGGCGGGCGATCCGCTGACCGTGGTCGAGAATGAAGGTCGCGCCCGCGAAGTAGCGGTCTATCGCCAGGGCCTGCTCGATCGCAAGCGCACCACCGCCACCCCGATCAGCCTTGAAAATATGTTCGACAGCAAGTCGTCGACGTTGATCGAATTCCCGCTTGTCATCCGCGCCGACGTGCAGGGTTCGACCGAGGCCATCGTCAGTGCGGTCAACCGCATCTCGACCGACGAAATCAAGGTCCGCGTGCTCCAGTCGGGAGTGGGCGCCATCACCGAGAGCGACGTGACACTGGCCGCTGCGACTGGCGCGCCGATCATCGGGTTCAACGTTCGCCCCAACGCCAAAGCGCGTGAAGCGGTCAACCGCACCAAGGTCGAGCTGCGTTATTATGACGTCATCTATCACCTGACCGATTGGGTGCGTGAAGCGATGGCCGGTGAGCTTGGTCCCGAGATCATCGAGACGGTCGTCGGCCGCGCCGAGGTCAAGGACGTCTTTCCCGCGGGCAAGCGCGACAAGGCCGCTGGCCTGCTCGTCCTCGAAGGCGTTATGCGCAAGGGCTTCCATGCGCGCCTCACGCGCGAAGACGTCATCATCAGCAAGACGACCATTTCGTCACTCCGCCGGTTCAAGGACGACGTCGCCGAAGTGCGCGCCGGCATGGAGTGCGGCGTGCTCCTGGCCGACACCAACGACATAAAGCCGGGCGACAATCTCGAAGTGTTCGAAGTTGAGGAAAGAGCGCGGACGCTGTAGTTTGAAGTGCGGTTCCAGCCCGCACCCCCACCCGGCCCCCCCGGGGGGCTATCCGAGAGGGGGGGGCGGGGGGGGGGGCGGGCGGGGGCGGGCGGCCCCGAGCCAGGGGGTGGGGGGCGGGGGGGGGGGGGGGGGGGGGGGGGGGGGGGGGGGGGGGGGGGGGGGGGGGGGGGGGGGGGGGGGGGGGGGG
>JAJAYY010000221.1 GCA_026785965.1 Sphingomonas bacterium | reverse complement strand
TTCAAAGTCTAATGCAAAAAGGGCCGCGCAAGCGGCCGCTGTCGATGGCGCCGATACGGGGGTGAACCGCCAAAGTCAATTGGTGGACTCGCGATCGCCGGGCAATTCGGGTGCTGTTGCCGGTGGATCGGGCAGTGCGGCGGCGATCGGCCCTTCAGCTTGTTCGTCGCTCGGCGGGGGGCAACCCAACACCTTGCGTTCCTTGCGAATCACCGCGCGCCGCTTGGCGCTTTTGCGGCGCAGGCCCCAATCGGCCCAGCGCCCCGCCTTGGGCTGCCAATTCTTGAACCGGACATAATGGCGCTTGGCCCACACGCTTGTCTTGAGCACCATCGCCAGCCCGATCGCGAACACGAAAATCCCGCCCGGGCCAGGGATCACTCCCGCCAGCGGCGACAGCAGCATGAGCAAGGCCCCGGTCGCGAAAATGGTCCACTCGACCACAGGATGATCGATGAATCGGGTCCATTGCTCGCGGCTGATCATGGCGGGCTTGTGGGGAGCATAAGCGCGCGCCGCAACCCCTGCGCTTGCCTTTGCTACTGTCGAGCGTCTAGCGTCGCCGCGCCGAGCTAGGGGGAAGGGTGCCTGACCACTGCCGGGGCTGCGCGAGGGGCGATCTTTAGATGGTCGCGACCATCGCCACTGTTGCCTATCTCGGGCTCGAGGCGCGCGCCGTCGAGGTTCAGGTCCAGCTATCGGCCGGACTGCCGCATTTCATCATCGTC
The DNA here is from genome assembly GCA_026785965.1 of Sphingomonas bacterium. Taxonomy (GTDB): domain Bacteria; phylum Pseudomonadota; class Alphaproteobacteria; order Sphingomonadales; family Sphingomonadaceae; genus Sphingomicrobium. The sequence continues at coordinate 4,700 of JAJAYY010000221.1, read as the reverse complement.
GGGCTGCCCGACAAGGCCGTCGCCGAAAGCCGCGAGCGGGTCCGCGCGGCGCTGTCGGCGATCGGGCTCGCGCTGCCGCCCAAGCGGATCACGATCAACCTGTCGCCTGCCGATTTGCCCAAGGAAGGATCGCACTTCGACCTGCCGATCGCGCTCGGCCTGCTCGCCGCGATCGGCGCGACCGACGCCGAGGGGCTGAGCCATTATGTTGCGGTTGGCGAATTGGGACTGGACGGCAAGATCGCCGCCTCGCCCGGGGTGCTGCTTGCCGCGCTTCACGCTTCGTCGCGCGACATGGGGCTGATCTGCCCGGCGGTTCAGGGAGCCGAAGCGGCGTGGGCGGGCAATGTCGAACTGATCGCGGCGCCCGATCTGCTCGCCTTGCTGGCGCATCTAAAGGGCACCGCGTTGCTCCGCCCGCCCGAGCCGGGCGAAGCCGAACCGATCGTCGGCGGGCCCGACCTGGCCCAAGTCAAAGGCCAGGAAGTAGCCAAGCGCGCGCTCGAAATCGCCGCTGCGGGGGGGCATAATTTGCTGATGAGCGGCCCGCCGGGCGCGGGCAAGTCGCTGCTCGCGGCGTGCCTGCCGGGGATCTTGCCGCCGCTCGACCCGTCCGAAGCGCTCGAAGTGTCGATGGTCGCCTCGGTCGCGGGCGAATTGACGGGAGGGCGGATGCGGCGGCGGCGGCCATTCCGCAGTCCGCATCATTCGGCCTCGATGCCGGCATTGGTCGGGGGCGGACTCAAGGTTCGCCCGGGCGAGATCAGCCTCGCGCATCTCGGCGTATTGTTCCTCGACGAGCTTCCTGAATTCCAGCGCGCGGTGCTCGATTCGCTGCGTCAGCCGCTCGAAACCGGGACGGTCAGCGTGGCGCGGGCCAACATGCATGTCACTTTTCCCGCCCGGGTCCAGTTGATCGCGGCGATGAACCCGTGCCGTTGCGGGCATCTCGGCGATCCCGCACTGGCCTGCGCCCGCGCGCCGCGCTGCGCGGCCGATTACCAGGCTAAGGTGTCGGGGCCGTTGCTCGATCGCATCGACCTTCATGTCGAAGTTGCCAGCGTCAGCGCCGCCGATTTGACCCTGCCGCCACCGTGCGAGGGCAGCGCCGAGGTTGGGCTGAGGGTCGCGGCGGCGCGTCACGTCCAATCGATGCGCTATCAAGGGCAGGGGGTGCGCACCAATGCCGAGGCCGATGGCGAGCTGCTTGACCGCGTCGCGACGCCCGACGATCCAGGCCGGAAACTGCTCGCCGATGCAGCGGCGGCGATGCGGCTGTCGGCGCGCGGCTATCACCGCGTGCTCAAGGTCGCCCGGACCATCGCCGACCTCGCCGGCGCCGAGACGGTTGGCCGGATCCACATCGCCGAAGCGCTCAGCTACCGCCGCCACGCCCCGCGCAACTGATCAAGCAAGCCACAGTTGCACCGCTTTCGCTGTTGCGTCGGCGCCACAGGCGATTTGGCGCGAATGTCCGGAATGGGTGGAAAGCGGACATACGTCAATCGTCTAATTCGACGACGATGCCCGCCCGATAGGTGTCCGTTCGCGGGTCTGCAAAGTGATAGACGTCTCGAACTCGGTAGATGTCATACACGTCATCATCCCCCCTTGCGCGGATTGAAACGCTTTCGCCCACGCGCGGCAAAAAGCCGAACTCGACCACAAACAGTGGATCAACATCGCCCGCTTTGGTCACCTCGACTTTAACCATTTGACCTCCGGCGAGCGATCCTGACGCCTCCAACGAATCTCCGCAATGGGTGGAAAGCGGACGTTCGCGGCGAGCTTAATTACCCCACATTGTCGAATTTCCTGACCTCGACGGCGCTTTCATCGAAATCGTCGATCAAGCGTGCATTGATGCCCATCTTGCCGAAATCTTCGCCCAGAGACTGCCAGTGTGTGCCGCAGCCGCAAACCGGACAATGGTGGATGCTGATCATCCTATCGCCCCAGACATATGCTGTCGTCACACCTGAAACGCGTACTTGGTCCGGCGGGAAAGAAGCCACACGCCATGCAAGCCGACGACAGAGGGAGCAGTTACAATCTGCAACCCACGCGGGCTTGCTTGGCAGTTCTATCCGCACGTTGCCGCAATGACAGCTTCCCTCAACGCCCATAGCGACTTGTAATGGCCAATTAGGAATGTCCGCAATGGGTCGAAAGCGGATATTGGAATACCTGTTTCACCAGTGCACCGGGCTGACCGGCACTGATCGTCGCGTGGCAATCGCGATCACGCCACGGCTTGCCCCTTGTCGCGGTCATGCTAAGGGGCGTTTTGCGTGCCCCCGTGGCGGAATGGTAGACGCGCTCGACTCAAAATCGAGTTCTGCAAGGAGTGTCCGTTCGAGTCGGACCGGGGGCACCATTCGACTTTTCAGCCAAACCGCGCCGGATCGCTGCAACGCTCTAGCGGGCGCGCGCGGGGGTGATATGGTCGCGCCATGAACGCTGTCACCCCCGCTCCGCATGAATCGCACGAGCAGGAGCATGAGACGCTTGAGCTCAAGCGCGTCCGTTTGCTCGCCGCACTGACCCTGATCGGCGGGATCGGGCTGGTGCTTGCTTTGCCATTCGCGCTTCGTTCCGGGGCCGAATTCTTCCTTCCCGTGACCGCCGCGCTGGTGATCGCGATTGCGTTGGTGCCGATGCTCGAATGGTTCGAGCGGCGCGGAGTCCCGGCCAAGCTTGCGGCGGTGCTGTGCGTGGTCATCTTCTTGATGATCGCGATCTTCGCGCTCGCCTCGATCGTGCTTCCGGCGATCGACTGGGTGGCGCTCATCCCGCAGCGGATCGATCGCGTGACCAACGCGCTGGCGCCGCTGCTCGACCTTTATTCGAGCCTCGAGAAGTTCATCAACAACACCGAGTCGCGGATCGCGGTCAATGCCGACCAGAGCCGCACGGTGCGGATCGCGACCCCCAATTCGATGCTCGGGCTGATCACCGCCTCGGCGCCGCACGCCGCGATCCAATTGTTCTTCGCGTTGCTGGTGATCTATTTCTTCCTCGCCGGGTGGACGGGGATGCGCAAGCGCACGATCGTCAGCCGCGGCAGCTTCGAAGGTGCGCTGACGACGGCGCGCGTGATCCAGCAAGTCGTCGCGGCGACCTCGACCTATATCGGCACGATCACCGTCATCAATGTCGCGCTGGGCGCGCTGACGGCGTTGATCCTGTGGGGATTGGGGATGGACAGCCCGCTGATGTGGGGCGGAATCGTCGCGGTGCTCAATTACATCCCATATCTGGGCCCGATCGCGGCGGCGCTGTTGCTCGCGCTCGGCGGGCTGATGACCTTCGCCGATCCGTGGGCGGCGTTGCTGCCACCGGCGATCTTTATCGGCCTCCACCTGATCGAGGCCAATGTCCTCACTCCGTTGATCGTCGGGCGCCGACTGACCATCAATCCGCTGCTGATCCTCGTCTCGCTGTCGTTCTGGGCGTGGGTGTGGGGCACCACCGGGGCATTGCTCGCGGTCCCGCTGCTGATCATTTTCAAGACCATTTTCTCCGCTGCAGGGACACCCGACATCGCCGGCTTCCTGTTCGAGGACGGAACCTTGACCCATGTCGGCGAAGATGAGGACCGAGACGACTGAGGGGAATGTTCGTCACTGAAGCTGCGCGAGCTCAGCCGAACCTGTATTCCCGAAAAAATCTCGCGGCTTGTTGACAGCCAAAAGGGGCTACCCTAGTTGCCCGCCCACACCAGAGTGCGGGTGTAGCTCAGTTGGTTAGAGCGCCGGCCTGTCACGCCGGAGGCCGCGGGTTCAAGTCCCGTCACTCGCGCCATTTTTCTCGTAAAATCGAAGCCCGAAGTGGGCTGCCCAAGCTCAGGAAGCCGGTTTCGCGGCTTGCTCGCTTGTGTCGCTGACTCGGCCGAGCGGCTTGGCGTCGCCGCCCTTGGGCGTTGCGCCATCAAGCGCATGGCGCAGATTGTCCGACGCTGAAACGCGCTCGACATACGGCACCAGCTTGATCGCTTCGACCGCGGCGCGGGCCTGCGGGCTGAAATGCGCCGTGACGCGGCCGCCCGTCGCTTTCTCGACCTTGACCCCATCGACCTTGTCGAGCGCCGCCAGCGCGCTCGCGGCGGTCATCGCGCGCGGCAGGATATGCGGCACGCTGAGCGCAGCCACGCGCAATTGGGCCGCACTCGCCTCGCGCCCGGCATAAGACTGGCTGAACGCCGCATTGCGTCCCCAATTGCCCGACCAGCGATAGAATAGATGCGCGCCTTCGACGTGAGTCTTGACCAGGCTCGCGGCCCAATAAGGAAGCACGTAATTGGCGTGATAATGCGTCGCGCGACCCGCCGGGGCGTAGACGGCACCGCCGAGCATCGCCTGCGCCACCTTGCGCGCGCGATCCCAGGCTGAAGTCATCGGCGCCCGCGCCAGCGACCCGTCGCAGGTGAAGGTGAACTGGCAGCCGGTCGGACGGGTCGATCCTTGATAGACCACTCCGCACACGCTCGACGGATAGGCCGGGTGGCGGACGCGGTTGAGGATCACCTGGGCGACCGCGCGCTGGCCGGCGTCGCTTTCTTGTCCCGGCTCGGAATAAATCGCGCTGGTCAGGCATTCGAGCGCCTGCACCCCTGCCGCGCCATTCGCTTTGCCAAGCGAGAAGGCCGGTGCGGCTGACGATGGCATAGTCGCGAACGGGATTTTGGCATTGAGCGCGAT
>JAJAYY010000220.1 GCA_026785965.1 Sphingomonas bacterium | reverse complement strand
GTCCATGACCGTGTCCGCGCCCCAGCGGATCGACCAGACCATCTTGTCGACCTCGGAAGCGACATCGCTGGCGACCGCCGAATTACCGATGTTGGCGTTGATCTTGACGAGGAAATTGCGCCCGATCGCCATCGGTTCGCTCTCGGGGTGGTTGATATTGTTCGGGATGATCGCGCGGCCGCGCGCGATCTCGTCGCGGACGAATTCGGGGGTGACGAAGTCGGGGATACTGGCGCCAAAATCCTCGCCGTCGCGAATGTGGTTGGCCAGCATTTCGCGACCGATATTCTCACGGATCGCGACGTACTCCATCTCGGGGGTGATTATGCCCTTTCGCGCATAATACATCTGGCTGACGTTTTGGCCTGCCTTGGCGCGAAGGACGCGGTGGCGGACGTTGGGGAAGGGGGCGACGCCACCGCTGCGGTCGGGGCCGAGCTGGCCATTGTCCTCGGGGAGCGACTCTCGCGCGGCGACCTCTTCGACATCGCCGCGCCCGCGAATCCACTCGCGGCGCAGCTCGGGCAGGCCGGCGTTGATGTCGATCGTCGCGGCGGGGTCGGTATAGGGGCCCGAGGGATCGTAGACGTTGAGCGGGGGCTCGCCGGACGACGGTTCGAGCATCACCTGACGCATCGCCACCTTGAGCGGCCCGACATGGATCTTGCGGCTGCCGCGGATCGCGCCGGTGGTGACGGCGGGGGCAGTGGTGATGCGGGGATCGATATCGGCCATGCGTTTCATCTCCTAAGCGGAGGGAAAGCGGGCAGCGCCGACTTCCCTTCCTACGCCCGTATCAACGGGATCAGGTTCTACGGGTCGCAGTCGTGAACTGCCTCTCAGCCGCATTCGGCTCCCCGGGGATGGCGGGCTTCTACGGCGAAGCGCGGACGAGGGGAAGCGTTTCCCTTGACCAACTCGCCGCGCTCGGCTGGAAGGGCTCGCGATGGCGCCCCTGACCCACCTCGACCGGCTCGAAGCCGAGAGCATCCACATCCTGCGCGAGACGGTGGCCGAGGCGGCGCGGCCGGTGATGCTTTACTCGATCGGCAAGGATAGCGCGGTGATGCTTCACCTCGCGAAGAAGGCGTTCTTCCCCGCAGCCCTGCCATTCCCGTTGCTCCACGTCGATACCACCTGGAAATTCGGTGCGATGTATGCGCAACGCGACACGGTCGCCGCCGCGCCGGGGATCGAGCTGATCGTCCACATTAACGCCGAGGCCGAAGCACAGGGCATCAACCCGTTCGACCATGGCCCGCTGCACACCGATCTGTGGAAAACGCAAGGGCTGCGCCAGGCGCTCGACCAGCACGGTTTTGATGCGGCGTTCGGCGGGGCGCGGCGCGACGAGGAGAAAAGCCGCGCCAAGGAGCGGATCTTCTCGTTCCGCACCGCGCAGCACCGCTGGGACCCCAAGCGCCAGCGGCCCGAATTATGGTCGCTGTACAATGTGAAGAAGGCGCCGGGGGAATCGATGCGGGTGTTCCCGCTGAGCAATTGGACCGAGCTCGACATCTGGCAATATATCATGGCCGAGAAGATCGAAATCGTCCCGCTTTACCTCGCCGCGCCGCGCCCGACGGTCGAGCGCGACGGGCTGATCCTCATGGTCGACGATGCGCGCTTCCGGCTTGAGCCGGGCGAAGCGCCGGTGATGCGATCGGTGCGGTTCCGGACGCTTGGCTGCTATCCTTTGTCGGGAGCGATCGAGAGCGAGGCCGACACGATCGAGAAAGTGGTCCAGGAAATGCTGCTGGCGACGACCAGCGAGCGCCAGGGCCGGGTGATCGACCGCGACGGCGGCGACGGATCGATGGAGAAGAAGAAGCAGGAGGGTTATTTCTAGATGGCCCACCTCGATGCCGAACAGGAGCTGATCGCCGCCGACATCGGCGCCTACCTCGCCCGCCACCGCGACAAGCAATTGCTGCGGTTCATCACCTGCGGCAGCGTCGACGATGGCAAGTCGACCCTGATCGGGCGATTATTGTACGACACGAAGCAGATTTTCGACGACCAGTTGGCGAGCCTCGAAGCCGACAGCAAGCGCGTCGGGACGCAAGGCGAGGCGGTCGATTTTGCCTTGCTCGTCGACGGCCTCACCGCTGAGCGCGAGCAGGGCATCACGATCGACGTCGCCTACCGTTTTTTCGCGACCGAGAAGCGCAAGTTCATCGTCGCCGACACGCCGGGGCACGAGCAATATACCCGCAACATGGTGACCGGCGCCTCGACCGCCGACGCCGCGGTGCTGCTGGTCGATGCGCGCAAGGGCGTCCTGACGCAGACCCGGCGGCACAGCTATCTGGCGCAATTGGTCGGGGTGCGAAGCATCGTGCTGGCGGTCAACAAGATGGACCTGGTCGATTTTGACCGCGACCTGTTCGACGCGATCGTCGCCGATTATCGCGCCGTCGCCGAGGCGACCGGGATCAAGCAGTGGAGCGCGATCCCGGTATCGGGGCTGGCCGGCGACAATGTCGCGACGCGCAGCCCGGCAATGGCGTGGTACGACGGGCCGTGCCTGCTCGAATGGCTCGAGACAGTGCCGGTCGAGACCAGCGCGGCGGGTCATGGCTTCCGCATGCCGGTGCAATGGGTCAACCGCCCGAGCCACGACTTCCGCGGCTTTGCCGGGCAGGTCGCGGCGGGGTCGGTCAAGCCCGGCGACGCGGTGAGGATCCTGCCCTCGGGGCGCCAGACCAGCATTGCGCGGATCGTCACCGCGGATGGCGATTTGAGCGCGGCGGTGGCGGGGCAATCGGTGACGCTGACGCTGGCCGAGGAAGTCGATTGTTCGCGCGGCGACGTGATCGCCGACGCCGCCGATCCGCCGCAGGCCGCCGATCAGTTCGACGCGACCCTGGTGTGGTTCGACGAGGAGCCGCTGGTGCCGGGGCGCGGTTACTGGATCAAGCTTGGCACGCAGACCGCGACCGCGACCGTCCAGCATCCAAAATATCAGGTCAACGTCAACACGCTCGAGCATCTTGCCGCGCCGACTCTCGAGCTCAATGCGATCGGGGTCGCCGAAGTGCTGGTGGATCGCGATCTGGTGTTCGAATCTTATGCCGACAGCCATGTCCTCGGCGGGTTCATCCTGATCGACAAATTGACCAATGCGACGGTCGCGGCGGGAATGCTCAATTTCGCGCTGCGGCGGGCGTCGAACATCCACCGCCAGCACCTCGACGTCAGCCGCGAGACGCATGCGCGGCTGAAAGGGCAGAAGCCCGCGGTGCTATGGTTCACTGGCCTCAGCGGGGCGGGCAAATCGACCATCGCCAATCTGGTCGAAAAGCAGCTTGCATTACGCGGTCGCCACACCTTTTTGCTCGACGGCGACAATGTCCGCCACGGGCTCAACAGGGATCTTGGCTTTACCGAGACCGACCGGATCGAGAATATCCGCCGCGTCGGCGAGGTCGCGAAATTGATGGCCGATGCCGGGCTGATCGTGCTGACCGCGTTCATCTCGCCATTCCGCGCCGAGCGCGACATGGTCCGCGCGATGATGGCGCCGGGCGAGTTCGTCGAGATTTTCGTCGATACCTCGCTCGAGCAGGCCGAGGCGCGCGACACCAAGGGGCTCTACGCCAAGGCGCGCGCCGGGCAACTGGCCAACTTCACCGGGATCGACAGCCCCTATGAAGCACCCGAGCAGCCCGACATCCGCATCGACACCGGGACCATGAGCGCCGAGGCGGCGGCCGAGGCGATCATCGCCGCGCTCGACCGCCGCTAAGTCTTACTTGGCTTGCGAGGCCTTCAGTTCGGCGACGGTCACCAATCCGTCCTTATTGGCGTCGAGCCGGTCGAAATTGGCGAGCGCGGAGGTGCGATGTTCGGCCAGGCTGAGCTTGCCGTCCTTGTTGCTATCCATCTTGAGCACGCGCGCGGCGTCGACCGCCGAGGGCTTGGCGGTGAGCTTGGCGAATTCGGTCGCGCTGAGCTGGCCGTTCTTGTCGATATCGAGCGCGGCGAACACGGCCTTGCTGCGGGCGTCGGCAGCGGCGAGCGCCGATGAGCGCTGGAAGGCTTCGATCTCGAGCTTCGACATCTGGCCGTCCTTGTTGGTGTCGACCTTGTTGAATTCGGCCTCGGCGTTGGCGATGAACATCGCGCGCGGCAGCGGCTTGGGTTCGTTCTGGGCGAAGGCCGGCGCCGCTGCGAGCAGCGCAAGGGCCAAAGCGGTCGATCGAATCATCAATTTTCTCCGGTAATGAATGAACCCGGCGGCTAACGCGCCGCGAATGAACTTCCCATGACCATATTGGCCAAAGGCACAACCCGCTCCACGATCGATCAGAAGCTGTAAGCCAGTCCGAGCGCGCCGAACCATTGCCCAGCGCTGCCCCGGTCCGCAACGATCGGCGAGCGCTTGAAGTCGCCAACCAGGCGGCCGTAGCTGCCGCTGGCGAACAGCGAAACGCCGTGGAGCAGATCGCCGCTCAAGGCGTGGTTGGCGAGCAGCCCGAGCTTCCAGCTCTTGAGCCCGCCCTCGGCATTATACGCCGGCAGCGTGCTGAGCAGCGAATTGGCCGGCGTGATCGAATAATAATAATCGGCATAGCCATCGCCAACCCAATCGGCGCTGAGCGAAGCGCCAACGTAAAAATTGCGCGACAGCGGTGTTCCGAAGTCGATCGTCGGTGAGATCACGGTCGACTTGTGGCCCTTTCCGACGTCCTTGACCACGTCGAGCCGGACGCTGAGCGCGTCATAGGGGTTGGTCAGCCCGTGCGCGGTCAAGCCGACGAACCCGCCGACCTCGATCGCCGTGTTGAGTTCGGGCAGGCGATCGACCAGGTCATCCTTGATCTTGCCGGTGCGGTTAAGGCGCACCCCGACGATCGGCCCGGCGTCGAATTCCACCTTGCCCGATCCGCGCGGAATGAAGTCGGCGTAAAGATACGTCGCACGAGTGAAGACCGAAATGCCGCCGACCCGGGCGCGGATCGCCGCGGCGGGGATCAGGCGGTAATCGTCCGAGCCTTCATAGTCAGGAACGAACGCCACTCCCGCGCCGATCGTAAAGGTGTCGCTCTGATCGTTGGGATCGGGCAGCGAGGCGTCGCTCGACTGGGCCAGAGCGGGCGTGGCAAGCGTCGCCACGGCGGCGGCCAGCAAAAAGCGTTTGATCATCATTCACCCCTGTTCGTCGCGCGCGTGCGGCGCGTTCTGCCTGCTTAGCGCATCCACTCGCGGCGGGTTCCATTGGCGGCAATCAGCGTCAAGCGCGTTGAACCACCGCCGCCGGCTCGATCGAACAGAAAGGCGCCCCCCGCGAGGTCGGCAAAGGTCGCCAGTCCGACCAGCGTGAGCGGGGTCGGCGCCTGCCCGCCGCGCTCCGCGACGAGGCAGTTTCCCGTGCGGCGGACAACAATCGCATCGCCGCCGCTGACGTAACGCCCGACATAGGGGTCGAGCAGCGCGGCAGTGGGCAAGGCCGAGGCGGCGTTAGCGGCGACTTCGGGCGGCGGCGCCGACGGCGGCGGGGCCGGAAGCGCGCACGCGGCAAGCCCCAGCGCGACAGTGGAAATCAACATCAGCGAACGCATAAGCGGCTCCGTCAGCAGCGGACGCAGACTTCTACGCACGAGCGCGGGGCGAAGTTGCGCGCCCGCCGAGGAAGCGCGACGGCTCAGTCGCCCGCGCCCGGCTCAGGAGAGAAATATTTGTCATATTTGCCCTCTTCGCCTTTGTGCTCGTCGGCGTCGGCGGGCGATTCCTTCTTGCGCGTGATATTGGGCCACTGAATTGAAAAAGCGGTGTTGAGCTCGAGCCATTTCTCGAGCCCATTTTCGGTGTCGGGCAAGATCGCCTCGGCCGGGCATTCGGGCTCGCACACCCCGCAGTCGATGCACTCGTTGGGGTTGATGACGAGCATATTGTCGCCCTCATAGAAGCAATCGACCGGGCAGACTTCGACGCAGTCCATATATTTGCATTTGATGCAGGCGTCGGTGACGACATAGGTCATGGCACTGATTGCTCCTTGGTTGTCCGCCTCGCTAAGCCATGCGGCCAAGCGGCGTCAATCGTGCGATGCGGGTCAAGCTCCTCATTATCGGCGCATTGAGCTTAACGCTTGAGTCCAGCCAAGGCCGCGGCGAAGGCGTTGCCGGGGCGCGGGGGCTCGGTGCGCCGCCCTGGGCGGTGATTGCCGCGCCATTTCCACGCCTCGCCCGCGGGGACGAAGCCGACTTCGGCCATCAGCTTGCGCTGGGTTTCCAGATCGAGCCCGAGACTGGTCGCGAGCGCGTGATCGATCGGGTCGTCGCCGCCATTGGCCTTGACGTGGTGGGCGTGGGTCGCGAGCCGATCGGCGAGGTCGATCCGCAGCCACAAGCTGCCGAAGCGGCGGAAGCCGAGCACGGCGCCGCGCGGATCGGCGGCGCCATCGAGCGTCGCGGCGGAAGGCAAGGGCAGGCGCGGCATCGGCTGTGCGGCGCGGACGCTGAGCAAAGCGGCGCGCCATTCGATCGCGGCCGGCTTGAGCAGCGCCTGAACATAGACGTCGAGCGCGCCAAGGCGGATGCGGAGCCGGTGGAGCGCGTGGCGGTC
>JAJAYY010000219.1 GCA_026785965.1 Sphingomonas bacterium | reverse complement strand
GCCTTTGCCCGGCGCCCGCAGCGATTGGTTGAAATACTGTCGAATCAATGCGATAAGCGCGCAATTGGGGGAGGAGGATTGCCACATGCCACGACGTCGTCTCCTCTTTGCAGCGCTGCTGCTCGCGCCGTGGCCCGCCGCGGCGCAGATGTCGGCGCCGCCGGTCTCGACCTTTGCGGTCGCGCCCTCGCTGTCTCCCGAAGCCGCGCTCGATCGCTTTTATACCGGCCGCAGCGCCCCGCTGTGGCTTGAAGGCGGTCAACTGTCCGCCGCCGGTCGGCTGCTGCTCGCACGGTTGCGCACTGCTGACCATGAGGGCGTGGCGCAAGGCCCGGCGCTCGCGGCGCGGATCGATGCCGCGCTTGCTGCACCCGCCGCCAATCCGCTTGCCGCCGATCGCTTGCTGTCGGCGGGGTGGATCGCGCTGGCCGAAGCGCTCAACGGCCCGATTGCCGGCACTCGCTATGTCGATTCGGCGCTGCGTCCGGGGGTCGCGACCGCCGATCGCATCCTGTTCCTCGCCGCGCAGGCGCCCGATCTTGCCGCCCATGTCGGCGCGAGCATGCGCAAGTCGCGGCTCTACGACGAATTGCGCGCGGCGCTGATCGCCGATGCAGGGGCACGTGGCGGGCAGGCCGATCCGCGGCTCGTCGCCAACCTCCAGCGCGCCAAGGTCCTGCCCAGCGGCGGGCGCTATCTGTTCGTCAATCCCGCCACCGCGCAATTGATGATGGTCGACAATGGCGAGGTCGTCGATCGGATGCGGGTCGTGGTCGGGACCCGCGCCACCCCGACCGCGCCGATGGTCAGCACGGTCTCGTTCGCGATCCTCAATCCGTATTGGAACGTGGCCGAAGATCTGGTCAGAAAGATCGTCGCCCCGCACGTCGTCAGCCAGGGCGTCGCTTATCTCAAGCGCGCCAATTATGAAGCGGTCGACAAATATGGCGCCGATGCCGCCATCATCCCCGCTTCCTCGATCAACTGGAAAGCGATCGTCGCCGGGACCGAGGCGGTCAAGCTGCGCCAATTGCCGGGCAAGTTTAATTCGATGGGCCGGGTCAAATTTCCCTTCCCCAACGATTATGGCATTTTCCTTCACGACACCCCCAATAAACCGCAGTTCGCCAAGGACGCGCGCGCCACCAGCATCGGCTGCATCCGGCTTGAGGATGCGGCGCGGCTGTCGCGCTGGCTGTTCGGGCAGGACCCGGTCGCGGTGGGCAGCACCGGCGATCAGACGATGCGCCTCCCCGTCGCGGTGCCAATCTACATCGCCTACATTACCGCGCAGCCCGCCGCCGGCACGGTGACGTGGGCCAAGGACGTCTACGCGATCGACCCCGCCTGACCGGTGCCGCACGGCGTGGCATTTGCCCGCCGCTTCGCCTAAAGGCGCGCGATGCATTTCCTCGATCAGGCCAAGATTTTCATCCGCTCGGGTGCCGGCGGCCCCGGCGCGGTCGGTTTCCGGCGCGAAAAATATATCGAATATGGCGGCCCTGACGGCGGCTATGGCGGCAAGGGCGGCGATATCGTGTTCGAAGCGGTCGCCGGTTTGAACACGCTGATCGACTTTCGCTACACCCAGCATTTCCGCGCCCCGCGCGGCAAGGGCGGTGCGGGGTCGAACATGACCGGCGCGGGCGGCCCCGACCTGGTGATCAAGGTTCCGATCGGCACCCAGATCCTCGCCGACGACGAGGCGCGGACGTTGCTCGCCGACTTCACCCAGGAAGGCCAGCGGATCCATTTCCTCAAGGGCGGCGACGGCGGGCGCGGCAATGCCAGCTACAAGACTTCGACCAACCGCGCGCCGCGCCAGCACGGCACCGGCTGGCCGTCCGAGGAAATGTACGTCTGGCTGCGGCTCAAGCTGCTTGCCGATGCCGGGCTGGTCGGGCTGCCCAACGCCGGCAAGTCGACCCTGCTCAACCGCACCACCAACGCCGTCGCCAAGGTCGGCGCTTATCCGTTCACCACGCTCCGCCCGCAACTCGGCGTGGTCAGCCACAAGGGCCGCGAGTTCGTGTTGGCCGACATCCCCGGATTGGTCGAGGGCGCCGCCGAAGGCGCCGGGATCGGCGACCGCTTCCTCGGCCATGTCGAGCGCACTCGCGTCCTGCTCCACCTGGTCGATGCCGCCGGCGACGATCCGATCGAGGCGTGGCGGGTGGTCCGCGGCGAGCTCGAGGCGTATGGCGCCGGGCTCGAGGACAAGCCCGAAGTGCTCGCTTTGTCGCGCGCCGACCTGGTCGAGGCCAAGACGATGGCCAAGCTCGCCAAGAAGCTGGCCATGGTTGCCGGGGTCGAGCCGATGATCGTCTCGGCCGCGACCGGCGATGGACTCGAGCCATTGCTCAATGCGATTCTCGACAAGGTCGGGGGCGAGAAAGCCGCCGAGTTAGAAGCATTGGACGACAAGCCGTGGTCGCCGCTGTAACGATCGCGCTGACCGGGGCGACCGGGTTCGTCGGCGCGCGGATGCTCGATCTCGCGCTCGCCGCGGGACATTCGGTCCGCGCCCTCACCCGCCGCCCGCAGTCACCGCGCGATGGGGTGATCTGGATCGACGGTGCGCTCGACACCCCCGCCGCGCTCGCCGAGCTGGTCGAAGGGGTCGATGCGGTGATCCATGTCGCCGGGGTGATCAACGCTCCCGACGCCGCGGGGTTTGAGGCCGGCAACGTGATTGGCACCGGGGCGATGCTCGCCGCCGCCGAAGCCGCCGGCACCCGCCGCTTTGTCCACGTCAGCTCGCTCGCTGCGCGCGAGCCAGACCTTTCGTGCTACGGGGCGAGCAAGGCGCGCTCGGAAGCATTGGTTGCCGCGTCGCCGCTGTCGACCGCGATCGTCCGCCCGCCAGCGGTTTACGGGCCCGGCGACCGCGAGACGCTCGAATTGTTCAAGCTCGCAGCGAGGGGAATCGTCGTGCTTCCACCAAGCGGGAAGCTGTCGTTGATCCATGTCGACGACCTTGCCCGGTTGCTGCTCGCCCTCGCGACGGGCAATACTTCGGGGCTGATCGAGCCCGATGACGGCCGCCCCAGTGCTTGGACCCATCGCGAGTTTGGCCAAGCGCTCGGCCGCGCTGTCGGCAAGACGGTCCGCATCCTTTCCGTGCCACGCTTGCTGATGGCGCTCGCGGCCCGCGCCGACCGGCTGGTGCGCGGCGCCAACGCCAGGCTGACTCCCGACCGCGCGGCGTATTTCTGCCACCCCGACTGGGCAGTATCAATCGATCGTGCGGTTCCGGCGGCGCTGTGGCGGCCGCAAATCGACACGCAGCAAGGCCTTGCCGAGACCGCTTTATGGTATCGCGCAGCGGGCTGGCTTTAACGCAGCACCAGTGATGCAACCACCGCGATGGCCGTGACCAGCATGCCGAGCAGGAACAAGGTGAAGCTCCAGTAGAGCCAGCTGAACTTGTCGTCGCGCAGCAAATGGCCGTGGTCCCACAGGTCGCGGGCGAGACGGCGGTAAGTTTCCTCCTCGCTCGACAACACCTTGATCACTTCATCGACATACTCTTCGCGCGGGGCGTTGATATAGCTGCCGAAGAACAGGATGTTGACCTTGTCGGCGGGGACTTTCGACTTGCGCATGCGATTGGGGCGGACGGTGAGCACGCCGAGGATGGTGGCGATGAACGAAAACATCGTCAGCACCAGCAATGGGGTCGACGCCTTGCCCTCGCCAATGTCGCCGATCGACATTGAGAAGACGACGAAGCTGGCGCCCATCAGGATCGACGCTTTGGTATCGGCCATTCCCGACAAAGTGATGTTGGTCTCGTTGGCGAGCACCAAGAGGTTGTGAACCTCCTTCGGGAACTCATAGTCCGGATCGCCTGGCTGGAGCTTTTTCTCGACCATCGCATACCCCTTGCTTCGCTGCGCATGACACCCCGCTTCGACGCCAAAGGCAAGCCCCCGCCCTCTTTGCGCCCCATTCGATTGCTTAAGCGCGCGCTCAAGATTAGGATCCGAACCCATGACCGACCGAGCCGAAACAGACGCGCGGGTGAAATCCCTGATCGAACCGTTCAACAAGAAAGGCATCGCGGTGGAAGACTCCACGCGCTTCGCCCAGGACCTCGAATGGGATAGCCTCACCGTGCTCGATTTCGTCGCCACGATCGAGGACGAGTTCGATATCCTCATCACCATGAACCAGCAGGCCGAGATCGAGACCGTCGGCCAGCTCGTCGACGCAGTTGAAAAGCTCGCCGCGTGAGCGACCTGTTCTCGAAGTTCGATGCGCTGATCGAGCAGCGCGAGACGCTTCTTTCGACCGGGATGACCGACCCGTTCAACCTCGTCATGGAGCGAGTCGAGAGCCCGACCGTGGCAATCTGCAACGGCCAGCGCACGATCTTGCTGGGCACCTATAATTATATGGGCATGACCTTCGACCGCGATGTCATCGCCGCGGGCAAACAGGCGCTCGACGATTATGGTGCGGGCACCACCGGCAGCCGCGTGCTTAACGGCACTTACGCTGGACACAAAGCGTGCGAGGAAGCGCTCAAAGATTTTTACGCGATGGACCATGCGATGGTCTTTTCGACCGGCTATCAGGCCAATCTCGGGATCATCTCGACCATCGCCGGCAAGGACGATTACATCGTTCTCGACATCGACAGCCATGCCTCAATCTATGACGGCTGCGCGTTGGGCAACGCCAACATCGTCACGTTTCGCCACAATGACGTCGAAGCGCTCGAAAAGCGTCTCAAACGCATCCCCGAGGGCGCCAAAACATTGGTCGTGCTCGAAGGTGTCTATTCGATGCTCGGGGACATTGCCCCACTCAAGGAAATGGTCGCGGTCGCCAAGGCGGCGGGCGCGATGGTGTTGGTCGACGAGGCGCATTCGATGGGCTTCATCGGCGAGAATGGGCGCGGCGTTGCCGAAGCGCAGGGGGTGATCGACGACGTCGACTTCATCATCGGCACTTTCTCCAAATCGGTCGGCACGGTCGGCGGCTTCTGCGTCTCGAACCATCCCAAATTCGAGATATTGCGGCTGGTCTGCCGCCCCTATGTGTTCACCGCCTCGCTCCCGCCGAGCGTGGTCGCGACCGCTGCGACCTCGATCACCAAGCTCAAGCAGGGCGCCGACAAGCGCGCGCATCTGTGGGCAAACAGCCAAAAGCTCCACGCCGGACTGAAAGCGCTCGGCTTCACGCTCGGCACCGAAACGCCTCAATCGGCGATCATCGCGGTGATCATGCCCGATCTCGAAACCGGTGCGGCGATGTGGGAAGCGCTGCTCCACGAGGGGCTGTACGTCAATCTCGCGCGTCCCCCGGCGACCCCGGCCAACATGACCCTGCTGCGCTGTTCGCTGTGCGCCGAGCATACGAGCGAGCAGGTCGACCAGATTCTCGACATGTTCGAAGCGGCAGGCCGTGCCACCGGATGCATCGGTTGAGTTTTGAGGGCTATCGCCAAAGCATGCCCGTGATTAGACTGCCTTCATGACGGCGGGGGACGATCAGCGCCTTGACTGGCGCGGCGGCGGAGCAGCCGCGGGAGCGCTGATTGCGGCGCTGATCCTGCTTGGCATGGTGTTCATGGTGGCGCTGTCGAACACCGCCCGCGACGAAGCGCTCGACGGCGAGCGTCACGCCTATGACGTCACCCTTCTTACCCGCACGCTCGACGCCAGCATTTCGCGCTCCGAAGCCGCGCTCGGCCGCTTCGTGCTCGACGAAAAGGTCCAGACCAGCGGCAACATCTATTACGGCCAATGGCGCCTCGCCGGGCAGCAGATCAACGAGCTCGAACGGCTTCTCCGCAGCGATCCCGCCCAGCGCGAGCGCGTCGCCCGGCTGCAGAAACTATATCAGCAGCGCGGCACCGAGTTCGCGCTTTCCGCCCGCGCCACCGTCGCCGGGCGCGGCGCCGGGGGCACGTCATATTATTACGCCGCCGCCCAGTCGCCGACCGGCCCTGCTCTGCGCAATTTGCTCGGTGAGATCGCCAGCGCAGAGCGCATCGCTTTGACCCAGCGGATGAAGCAGACGCGCTTCTTCGCGGCCCAGGCCGACCGGCTGACCGATTATCTGAGCTGGCTTGGGGTGATCGTCGGGGCGATGGCGATCTTCCTTGGCACGGTGGCCGTCCAGGCACTCCGCCTCAACGCGATTGCCCGTCGCGAAGCCGAGAGCGAGGCTGAGCGCGCGCTCGCGCTTGAGCAGGCCGTCGCCGACCGCACCCGCGAGCTCAGCGACGCCAATCTCGCGCTCAAGGCCGAAGCGGTCGAGCGTCATGCCGCCGAGGCGCAGTTGCGCCAGGTCCAGAAGATGGAGGCCGTCGGCCAGCTGACTGGGGGAATTGCCCACGACTTCAACAATATGCTCGCGGTGGTCGTCGGCGGGATCGACCTTGCCCGGCGCCGGCTCAGCGGCCCGCGCCGCGAGGTGCTGATCCATCTCACCAACGCGATGGAAGGCGCCACGCGCGCCGCCGCGCTGACCCGCCGCTTGCTGTCCTTCGCCCGATCCGAACCGCTGCTTCCGGAGCGGGTCGACAGCGCCGACCTGGTCAGCGGGATGAGCGAGTTGCTCGATCGCACGCTTGGCGAGCGAATCCAGGTCAAGACCCAGCTTGCAGGCGACGCGTGGCCGGTGTTCGTCGATTCGCACCAGTTGGAAAACGCAATCCTCAACCTTGCGGTCAATGCCCGCGATGCGATGGACGGCGAAGGCCGACTGGTGATTGCCACCGCCAACGAAACCGTCACCGCCAATGCCGTCGGCGACATCCAGGCCGGCAATTATCTGAAGATTTCGGTGGTCGACACCGGCTGCGGGATGACCGACGAAGTCAAGGACCGCGCGTTCGAGCCGTTCTTCACCACCAAGGCGGTCGGCAAGGGCACCGGGCTTGGCTTAAGCCAGATCTTCGGCTTTGCGCACCAATCGGGCGGTGAAGTCGGAATCGAGAGCGAAGTCGGGTGTGGCACGACCGTATCCATCTACCTGCCGCGCACCGAAGCCGCGGCGACCAACATCCGGATGCATCCCGCGGCTCAGCGCCAGGAAGCCGACGTCACCGTTCCCGGGGCGCGCATCCTGTTGGTGGAAGACGATCCGCGGGTCCGCACCGCGACCGTCGGCGCGCTTGAAGATCTGGGCTATGAGCCGGTGTCCTGCTCGAGCGGCGCTGATGCGCTAAAGCTGTTTGAGGCCGAGCGCTTCGACCTCGTCGTCTCCGACGTTGTCATGCCCGAAATGAGCGGACCCGAGCTGATCCGCTATTTGCGCGCGGGCCGGCCAGACGTCGCGGTGTTGTTCGTTACCGGCTTCGTCGGTGACGGCGAAAGCGACGACCTTGCCGGTCACGAATTGCTGCGCAAGCCGTTCACGGTGGCGGCATTGGCGGTGGCCGTAGCGGGGGCGCTGTCGCGCGGAGCTAGCGAACCGCGCCCGATCGGAGGAGCCGCGGCAGCAGGCTGAGCGCGCCCAGCAACGGGTGGCGGCGCTGCCACGGCTTGAGCTCGAATTTGGTCCCGGCGTGGCGGTTGATTTTCCACACGATATAGTCCGCGCCCCCGGCATAGGTCGCGCTCGCCTTCGCCAGCCGCAGGACCGACAGAATTTTGCCCTCGATCCGCCGCCGCGCCCATCCGCCAGAAACGACACTCGCCGGGATTGCGGCAATTGCCGCTTCGGAGAACCGTTCGTATCGCTCGGCGTCGGCGTCGACCACCGATCCGGCGCGGCCCTTGCGCTCGGCGCGAAGTTCGGCCGAATAGGTCAACGCGAACGCCCGGCGCCACCAGTCGAGCGGCGACTCTCCATCGCGGGACCCCGCCGCGGCGAGCAAGGTCGGCGCCGCGCGCGCTATTGCCGACGTTGCGGCGCGTCGTGCCTCGTCATTCGCTGCCCACACCAGCCGCGACGGCTGGGAAAAACGCGCCCACACCGAGACGTTGCGAGTCTCGGGACCGTTGAGGCGGTTAAAGTCGGCTTCGCTGAGCACGGCATATTTGGCGGGGAGGCCGTCATGATGGACCGGGAAGACGTTGGGCGGGATCAGCGCGTTGGCGCGCGCCAGCCAGCGCTGGTCATAAGCGGCACGATAGTCCGACACGATCAGATAGAAATCGAGCATCAGTCCGTCGAGCTGCTGTTGCCGCAGACATGAACCGTAAAACACGACTGCGCGTGCAGCACCGCCGTGGCGCGCCGCGATCGCCGTGGCCATCGCGGTGACGCGCCGATCGACCGGCTGCGACAACTCCTCCTCAACGAGGAGGTAGAGCGGCGACAACATGATCAGGCGGCGGCGAGGCGGACGAACGACAGCGGCAGCGCCGAGCGCAGCAGGATCGGCTGGCCGATTCCGGCGCGGAAGGTCTCGCCATCGAGGATCACGTCGCTGCCCTCGCCCTCGATTGAAATTTCGTCGGCTTCCTCGATATGAACCCCGGCCAGCTTGGTCCGGCCAAGCTGGCCGGCCATGCTCGCGAAGAAGGCACGCAAGAGCGACCACGGACGCTGCTCGACCGCTACAAACTTGAGCGCGCCATTGCCGTGACTGCCGACTTCGCTCGACAATAGGATCTTCTCGAGCGTGGTCACGAACAGCAAGGCATAGCGTCCGCGAAGCTCACCCGCGCGGCGCAGCGAGACGCTGAGTTGCGCTGGCTCGGGAGGCAGAAAACTGGCGCGCCAGCGGAACACCTGGCGCAGCACGACCGCGACGGCGGTGATCGCGTGACTTACTCCGTTGGAAAAACCGAGCGGATAGATTCGGTGGCGGCAATAAAGCATGATGTCGGCCAGACCAGCTCCGCCGAGGAACATCCCGATCACCGGCTGCGATCCGGTGATGCCACCTGACAAAGCGATCAGTTCACGCGCCACGATGTGCGGCGCAAGATCGTGCTGCGCGAGCCCAAGCAACCGATCGAGCGCTACCACCGGGTCGCCGCCCGCACCAAGATCGAGCGCGATCAGGTTGGTCTTGCCGCTTGGCAGCACCGCGACTGGCGGCGCGCCGCTTGGGAAATGGCCGCCATTGTAAAGCTCGGTCAGCGCCGCCTGCACGGTTCCGTCGCCACCATTGATGATCAGCAGCTTGGGCTCGACCCGCGCGATCGTCGCCATCGCCTCGCCAATCTGATTGGCGCGCTCGACCTCATAATGGAAAATATCGGGGTGCTTGGAGCAAAACGCACGGATTCGCGGCAATTTATTGAGATTACCGGTCGACTTGGGGTTCGACAACAAGGCAATCCGCGGTCGCTTCATCAACTTGCCGCGGGTCCTACCGACAGGCCTTTGACGTAAAGCAAGCGGACCGCAATCCGCGCCGGATCCTGACCAACAGTGACCCCGGTCTTGGCAAACGACGGACGCATGCTGGTAATCGACAGCCGCGGGTTGTTCGAAAAACCGCCACCGTCGTGGCGGTCCTTGTCGCCATTGCCGTTGAGATCATGATGGATCGCGACCGCATAGCGCCCGGGCTGCGGAACCGCGATGCAGACGTCGATCGGGCCATTGCCGCGCACTGGAACGGCGACACGGCGAAGCCGGCCCTGCTTCTTGAGGTAGACCGACGGGTTCGACCCGTAGAGCGCCAGCTTGAGCGTCCCGGTCGGCCGCTTGAGGCCAACTACGCGGACCAGCAACGCGGGCTTGCCATTGGCGCAGGCGGCGTCGGGGCCGGCAACGGCCGAGGCCGACGGCCCGGCCAGGCCCAGCGCCAGCGGCATCGCGACGAGGGCGAAGGGGAAGCGAGATTTGCGCATGAAATTCATGTCCATTCTGCTAAGGCAACACACCGGCGAGCCCGCCCCCTTGTCATGCGGACTCGTCGAACAGCGTATGTCGGGTGGCTTTGCGGCCAAATCATGGTGCAGGAACGACGAAAAGGTGGGACGGCTGGCGCTCATTGACCGCTATCTCGCGCGGAGCATCGCGATTCCGCTGTTCGGAACGCTGGTGCTCGCGGCGATGCTGCTCGTGCTCGACAAGATGCTGCGACTGTTCGACTTCGTCATCAACGCCGGCGGGCCAGTCAGCGTGGTGTGGCGGATGCTCGCCAATCTGCTCCCCGAATATTTCGCGCTCGGCATCCCGATCGGGCTGTTGCTCGGCATCCTGCTCGCCTTTCGCAAGCTCGCTTTGTCGTCGGAGCTCGACGCGCTGCGCGGGATCGGGGTGGGGTATGGCCGCTTGCTGCGCGTGCCTTACGCCTACGCGATCGTCCTGCTGCTGCTCAACCTGGTCATCGTCGGCTGGATCGAGCCTTATTCGCGCTATCGCTATCAAGGGCTGCGCTTCGACTTAAGCTCGGGGGCACTCGGGGCGGCGATCAAGATTGGCGAGTTCAACAATCTGGGCAAGCGGATGACGCTGCGAATCGACGGCAGCGAGCAAAAGGGCACCGAGTTGAGCGGGATTTTCACCGCGGTCGAAGACAAATCGGGAATGCGCATCGCGGCGACTGCCGAACATGGCCAATTCTTTTCGACTGATGATCCCGACACGATCATCTTCCGACTCAAGCAAGGTCGGCTGGTCCAGGATTCGCCGAAGTTCACCACCCCGCGAACGCTTGCATTCGACAGCTACGACCTGCCGATCAACCTGCCCTCGATCGACCCGTTTCGAGGCCGCGGCAGCGACCGTGAAGAGCTTAATCTGGTCGAAGTCGCGTCGCGCGCTTACGGGTCGACCACGGTCTCGCACGCCGACAATCTCGCGGCCCGCGCCAACTTCCATTACCGGCTGGTCGAAGTGGTGATGATGCTGATGCTGGCGTTGCTCGCCATTGCGCTCGCGGTGCCGCCCAAGCGCTCGTCGAGTTCGCTCGGTATCTTCGTCGCGATCGTGATGGTGGTGACCTATCACAAGATTAACCAATATGCCGAAAGCGCAGGGGCCCAGGGACGGCTCGAGCCGGAGCTCGCCTTGTGGCTGCCGTTCGTCGGCCTGGTGGCGCTGATCGGGTGGATGTATCACGTCATCGCGCATCGCCCGGGCGGGCAGCCAATCGGCGCAATCGAGGCGGTGTTCGCCAAGCTCGGCAAGCTCATCCGCCGCCTGCTGCCCAAGCGCCGCCGCTTGATCCGGGCCGCTGCCGAATGATCAACTTCAACTTCCTGCCGTCGCGGCGGCTCGCCTTGTACATGGCGCGGCTGTTCCTGACCCGCAGCTTTGCGGTGCTGGTCGCGTTGGTGATGGTGCTGATGGCACTCGACCTGCTCGGCGAATCGGGCAAGATTCTCGCTATTCCCGGCAATGGCGAAGCCCAGCTGTGGCATTATGTTTCGCTTCGCGTGCCGATGCTGGTGTCGCGATTCCTGCCCTTCGCGGCGCTGCTCGGGACGCTGATCGCGCTGTCGTCGCTCAATCAGAATAGCGAGGTCGTGGCGATGAAGGCGGCGGGGCTGTCGGCGCACCAGATCCTGGCGCCGATGATCCTCGCCAGCATCGGCGTGGCAATGCTGACCTTCGCCTTCAATGAAACCGTGGTCATCAAAGCCACTCGGACCGTCGACGCGTGGAGCGGTGCGGACTATCACCCGATCCCGCCCGATAGCGGGGTGTTGTCGAACATCTGGGTGCGCAATGGCGATCAATTGGTTCACGCCCGGCTGGTCGCGGGCCAAGGCCCGACGGTGCGGCTCGAAGGGGTCTCTATTTATGATCGCGAGAAGGGCGAACTGATCCGCATGACCGACGCTGTCCGCGCCCGCCAGCAAGACGGCGGTTGGCGGCTGAGCGACGTTAGCATCTACGATGCGCGGATGAATCTGGTGCGCAAGCAGCCGGTTCTCGACACGCTTGCCGGGGTCGAGCCGAACCGCTTCACGCTGGCCAAAGTCTCGGCCGCGACCAAGGATTTCGCGTCGCTCAATCAGGCAATCGTCGCGCTCGATCGCGCCGGGCGACCTAGCGCCGAGGCGCGCACCGGATGGTGGCACAAATTGAGCGGGCCATTGTCGACCGTCCTGATGCCGTTGCTCGCCGCGCTTGCCGCCTTTGGGCTGGCGCGCTCGGGTCAGGTGCTGCTTCGGGCGACCATCGGGATGGCACTCGGCTTCGCTTATTTCGTGGTCGACAATTTCAGCATCGCGCTCGGCAATGTCGGGGCCTATCCGCCGATGCTCGCGGCGTGGGCACCGTTTCTGCTGTTCCTGTTTATCGGCGAGACGGTGCTGGTGCGGTCCGAGGAATAGGCTCGCTGCGCAGCCCGCCATTCCACGAACTCACCGCCAGCCGCGCGACGAGCGGCGCGAGCCCGCGATAATTGGCGGCATGATAGGCCGAATCGTCGGACAAAGCCCCGTGCAGCCGGCGATGCGCCTGGCCAAGCGCGTGATACGGCAATCCGGGAAGCAGATGGTGGAGCGCGTGATAGCGCAGGCCAACCGGCGCCCACAACGCGGCAAGAAACCCCGGCGGCGGCACGTTGACGCTGTCGAGATATTGCTCGGTGACGGTCATCGGCTCGCCCTCATTCTCCCATAGATGCGCGACCAGCGTCCGCACCTGGTTGAGCAGCATCACGCCCGAGGCAACGGCGATAGAAATAAGGAAGGCGCGCGGCGGGATCATTCCGGTCCCAACCAACGCGACCAGCGTGATCGCCCACCCACTCGCGGCAGCTTCCTGCCAGCGCCATTGCCGCGCCAGATCGCCTTCGGCTGGCTTGCGGCGAAAGGCGGGGTTGATTTGCAGCCCCGAATAGCGACCGACCACCAGCGCGCGCAGCCGCGGCACGAGCATCGACAGCGGGGTGAGCACCGCGAAGCGGACCAGCAATGCGACCGGCGCCAACGCCGCAGCAATGACAAACACCGGCAACGTCCACGGCTTCATCAGCGCCAGCGGGAGATATTCAGGGTCCTCAACCGTGCCATAACGAATCTTGGCATGATGGAGGTTGTGGACCCCCTCATACAGAAACGACGGCACGAGCAGCGGAATCCCGACCGCGAGGTTCCAGAAACGCTTGAAACCAGGGAGCGCGCCCTGCTTGATGTGGGTCAACTCATGAATAAAGCTTCCGGCGCGAAACAGCGCGAAGATAGCAACCACGCCCGCCACCAGCGCCAGCGGCCACGCCGCGACCAGCATTGCGATGGCGAGCGCGGCGTAGCCGATCGCCGCCGAGACGATCAGATCGGCCCAGTAAATCCGCGCGCTCGGGGCATTGAGGTCGCGAGTGAGCTCCGCCGCAGCCCGCAGCATGCTGTTGTCATTGCGGTGCGGGCGCGACTTCGCGATGCCTGCAGGAACCGGCATCAAGGGCGGCACTAGGGTTTGGATCATGGTCATAAGCGTCAGTCCAGATGGCGGATGCCGGATGAACATGGCATGATCAAGGCGATGAGACCCCCGCGCCGTCGCTAGATGGGCGCTGCAACGCGAGTGACAAGCGCCAGCGTGCGCGCTAGCCGGTGCCGGTATGAGCAGCGGCCTGACAATCATCCCAGTCCTGAGCAAGGCCGACCGCAAGGCCTTCGTCGACTTGGCGTGGGAAGTTTACAAGGACGATCCCGCCTGGGTGCCGCCCCTTAAGGACGAAGTCCACGGCCTGATCGACCCGGCGAAGAATCCGTGGTTCGGCCATGGCCGACTGCAACTATGGCTGGCGATGCGCGGCGGCAGGGTCGTCGGGCGGATCAGCGCCCAGATCGACGACCGAGTTCAGCAGCATATCCAGGCCGGGCTTGGCCAATGGGGAATGTTTGAGGCGCTTGACGCGCTAGCCGCGGCGGCGCTGATTTCGACCGCCGAAGTATGGCTGCGCGGGCAAGGCATGACCCGCGCGATGGGGCCAATTTCGATTTCGATCTGGGATGAGCCCGGGCTACTGATCGAGGGGTTCAAGCAATCGCCGATGGCCATGATGGGGCACCACCTCCCGGCCTATCGCCACTATGTCGAGGCAGCCGGCTATACCAAAGCCAAGGATCTGCTCACCTATGACATGGATATTCGCAAGGACCTGCAGCCGCTGATCCAGCGCCTGATCCAGGCTGGTGAGCGCAACCCGCGGATTCGCCTGCGCAATGTCGACAAGTCCGATTTCGCCAGCGAAGCGGCGATCATCCTCCACATCCTCAACGACGCCTGGTCGGACAATTGGGGGTTCGTCCCGCTGACCGACGCCGAGATCGCCTACGCCGGCAAGAAACTGAAGCCGATCATCTTCGAAGACATGGTCCGGATCGCCGAATTGGACGGCAGGCCGGTCGCGTTCATGATGACCATCCCCGACGTCAATGAGATGATCCGCGACCTCGACGGCAAATTGTTTCCGTTCGGCTGGGCCAAATTGCTGTGGCGGCTGCGCAAACCGCGCACCGCGCGAATCCGCGTGCCATTGATGGGGGTGATCAAGGAGCTCCAGGGGGGGCGCTTGGCGAGCCAATTGGCGTTCATGCTGATCGATTCGATCCGTCGCAATTGCGTCGAGCATTACGGCGTCGGCCACGGCGAGTTTGGCTGGATTCTTGAAGATAATCAGGGAATGGTGTCGATCGCCGAGCTATCGGGCGCGACGATCAACCACACCTACCGGATTTACGAGCGCGAGCTCTAGGCCAGTTCGACCCAGGTCGGCGCGTGATCCGACGCTTTCTCTTCCGCGCGCGCCCATTTATCGACGCCCGCGCCGCGCAGCCGGTCGGCGGCTTGCGGGCTGAGCAACAGATGATCGATGCGGAAGCCGGCGTCACGCGCCAGCGCGCCGGCCTGATAGTCCCAGAACGTGTAGAGGCGTGGCTCATCGGGGTGGATTGTGCGCAGCGCATCGGTCCAGCCCCGGTGGAGCAGCGACCGAAACGCCGCCTGGCTCTCCGGCTGAAACAGCGCGTCATTCGCCATGGCGCGTCGCGAAAAAGTGTCGCGATCCTCCGGTATGACATTGAAATCGCCCGCCAGCACGACCGGTCGCTCCTCGGCAAGCAGCGTTTGCGCGCGCTCGGCGAGGCGCTCCATCCAGCGCAATTTGTAACTGAATTTCTCGGTCCCGAGCGGGTTGCCGTTGGGAAGGTAGATCGAGGCCACCACCAACCCGTGCGCCTCGGCCTCGATATAGCGGCTGTGGCTGTCGTCGGGATCGCCGGGCAACCCGACTTGGCGCAGCGCGGGCGCGTCACCGCGGGCGAGAATCGCGACCCCGTTGAAGCCCTTCTGCCCGTGCCACACCGCGCCATAGCCGGCCGCCTCGATGTCCGCGATCGGGAGCGATTCGTCGGCGCATTTCAATTCCTGCAGGCAGGCAATAGCGGGCTGTTCGCGCGCAAGATATTCGAGCAGCCGCGGCAGGCGCGCGCGGATGCCGTTGATGTTGAACGTCACCAGCCTCGGCATCAGACCGAGAAACTCGATCCGCAGCCGCAACCCGAGGCGGCATTGGGATTGATAACCTTGAATGCCGCGCCACCGAGGTCCTCGACATAATCGACCGCGGAGCCGTCGAGCAGGTCGAGGCTGACTGGGTCGACGACCAACGTCACGCCGTCGGTTTCGACCTGGAGATCATCGGGGGCGACTTCGCCCATCTCGAATCGGTAGGAGAAGCCCGCGCAACCGCCGCCATCGACCGCAAGGCGCAGGACTGCGGGCTTGCCTTGCTTGCCGGCGATGTAGGCGACGCGCTTGGCTGCGCTGGGCGTAAGGGTCAGGCTGGTCACGCCTGTGAGATAGGGAGCGGCGAGGGTATCGGCAAGCTTAACGCTTGGCCGGACCGCCGAGCGCGACGGCGTCCATCGAGTGGGTACCGATGCCCTTGCGCTGCATCGCAAGCAGGTAGTCGCTCGACTTCATGAACGGGATCGGATTGACCGCGCGGCCGTCGAGGCGGACTTCATAATGAAGGTGGCTGCCGGTCGAACGGCCGGTTGAGCCCATTCGGCCGATCAGTTGGCCGCGAGTAACGCGCTGACCCGGGCTGACGCCGATCGCTGACAAGTGACCATAGCGAGTTTCGATGCCGCGGCCATGGTCAAGCTTGATGAGATTGCCATAGCCGCTGCTGTTGAACCCAGCGTTGGTCACCACGCCATCGGCGGTGGCATAGATTGGAGTGCCGATCGGCCCGGCGAGATCGATCCCGGCATGCATTGCGGCGCGGCCCTTGAACGGGTCCGAACGGACGCCATAACCCGAGGTGAAATTGGCTGACTTGACCGGCTTGTCCGACGGCACCGCAATCGCGCCGTCGGCGAGATTGTCGAGCTTCTTCCAGCTGGTGAACAATTGCTTGAAGGTCGCATCGCCGCCAGTCGCGGATTCGAACGGACCGCCGACTGCAAGGCGGGTCGGGTTGAGGCCAAGCTTGCGCAGTGCCGAAGCAGTGCGGGCATAACGCGCATCGAGTTCACGAATCGTCGCGGCGGCCTGATCGAGGCTGGCATCGTCGGCGCGGGCAAGCGGGCCGGCGAGTTCGGCGGGGAGCGAGGAAATCTTGGTGGTGGCGGGGAGCGCTGCTGGATCGAAATCCTTGCCGGCGAGCATTGCGGCGAGCAGTTCCTGGCGCTGTTCAATCTGGCGGGCACGAAGTTCCGTGGCGGCGGCGAGGCTGGCCATGTCGGCGCTGACGGACTGCATCGCCGGGCCGGTCAGCATGCGCGCGGTGGCGAAGCCCGACCAGCCGATGATCACCACGAAAAAAGCGAGGAAGATGGCCTGAAGGCCGACCGAGACGCGGACACGGCGCAGGTGCTGACCATCGTGCAGGAAAATCTCACGGTCGCGAATGACGCCAGTCTTGGCGCTCAGCAAATTCGTCATCCCTCAACACGCTCCCAAAATCCTGCCCGCCGCGGGAATCGCGTCGTCAGCAACTTCGTCAGTCGTGGAGCTCCCCAGCCCCCCCGATATTCGACATGCGATTTGCCCATCGCATCCCGGACGCTGGAACTTGGGCGGAATTGGTTAAGGCTTTCAACCTGTAGTTCCGTAGCAAGGGACGAACCGTCCACCGACCACGATGAAACGAGTTTTTGACTTGATTGAGGTTAAGCAAAGCGTTGCGTCGGGCTTTGGCCCGGTCCGCTGAAATCTGCGAATCCGTTTGCTGCAAGTGCGAAACAAAACGTTGCGTCGGCTCGTTATTCGACCCACAGATGGGACGGGCCACGCCGTCCCAACGCGGCGCGCGCTCTCTGTGAGGAGAGATTCATGATTGATCGACCAGCGGACCGTCCCGCGCGTCCATATTTTTCGTCCGGGCCTTGCGCCAAGCCGCCTGGATGGAGCCCCGACCAACTCGACACGCGAATTCTCGGTCGCTCGCATCGCAGCGGGCTCGGCAAGCAGCGGCTCCAATTGTGCATCGACCTGATGCGCGAGTTGCTCGCGCTGCCCGACACGCACCGCATCGGCATCGTTCCCGGGTCGGACACCGGCGCGTTCGAGATGGCGATGTGGACGATGCTCGGCGCGCGGCCGGTCACGACGCTGGCGTGGGAGAGTTTTGGCGAGGGCTGGGTAACCGATGCCGCCAAGCAGTTGAAGCTCGACCCGACCGTGATCCGCGCCGATTATGGTGCGCTTCCCGATCTCTCGCAGGTCGACTGGTCGAACGACGTGCTGTTCACATGGAACGGCACCACCAGCGGTGTCCGTGTTCCCGACGGTGAGTGGATCGCCGACGACCGCGAAGGGCTGAGCTTCGCCGACGCGACCAGCGCGGTGTTCGCTTATGAGGTCCCGTGGGACAAGGTCGATGTTGCGACCTTTAGCTGGCAGAAGGCGCTTGGAGGCGAAGGCGGGCACGGCGTGCTGATCCTTGGCCCGCGCGGCATCGAGCGGCTAGAGAGCTTCACGCCCGACCGGCCGCTGCCCAAGCTGTTTCGCCTGACCTCGAAGGGCAAGCTCACCGAGGGCGTGTTCAAGGGCGAGACGATCAACACCCCGTCAATGCTCGCGGTCGAGGATGCGATCGTCGCGCTCGAATGGGCCAAATCGGTCGGCGGTTTGCGCGGCATGATCGCGCGGACCGCGGCCAACGCCGCCGCGCTCGACCGGATCGTTGAAGGGCGAAATTGGCTCGGCCATCTCGCGCAGGACCCGGCAAGCCGGTCGAAGACCAGCGTGTGCCTGACGGTAGCCGCCGATGCCGACCGCATCAAGGCGATCGTCAAATTGCTCGAGGTCGAGGAAGTTGCGTTCGACGTTGCGAGTTATCGCGACGCCCCGCCCGGCCTGCGCATCTGGTGCGGCGCGACCGTCGATGCGGCCGATATCGAAGCGCTCGGGCCGTGGCTCGATTATGCCTGGGAGCAGACCAAGTGACCAAAGTCCTCATTTCCGATGCGATGGACCCGCGCGCCGCCACCATTTTCCGCGAGCGCGGGATCGAGGTTGACGAAATTGCCGGGCAGACCCCCGACCAACTCGCGGCGATGATCGGCGAGTATGATGGACTCGCCATTCGATCTTCAACCAAAGTCACCAAGGCGATCCTCGACGCCGCGACTAACCTCAAGGTCGTCGGGCGCGCCGGGATCGGGGTCGACAATGTTGACATTCCCGCGGCCACCGCGCGCGGCGTGGTGGTGATGAACACCCCGTTCGGCAATTCGATCACCACCGCCGAGCATGCCATCGCGCTGATGTTCGCGCTCGCCCGGCAATTGCCCGAAGCCGACGCCTCGACCCAGGCCGGCAAGTGGGAGAAGAACCGCTTCATGGGGGTCGAGGT
>JAJAYY010000218.1 GCA_026785965.1 Sphingomonas bacterium | reverse complement strand
GTCGTGGACCCCGGCATTCTCCATAATCTCGCACACTACGCTAAGCTGTCCCTTGCCGCCGTCGATTAGCAGCAAGTCGGGCCACTCCCCCGACGACCGGTCGGGATCGTCCTTCTCGAGCCGCGCAAACCGTCGTTCGAGCACTTCGCGCATCATCCCGAAATCGTCGCCCGGGGTGATCGCGCTCTTGATGTTGAACTTGCGGTAATTCTTCTTGCGGAAGCCTTCGGGGCCGGCGACGATCATCGCGCCAGTGGCGTTGGTGCCCATGATGTGGCTGTTGTCATAAACTTCAATCCGCTTGGGTGGCTCGGCGAGTTCGAACACCTCGGCCAGTTCGCGCAGCAATTTGCCCTGGGTCGTGCTTTCGGCCAGCCGCCGCTCGAGCGCTTCCTCGGCGTTGCGCTTGGCCTGGTCGACCAGCTTCTTGCGCGCCCCGCGTTGCGGCCGCTCGAGCTCGACCTTGCGCTCGGCCCGCGCCGACAATGCCTCGCCGATCAGCGCGCCCTCGGCGAGATCGCGGTCGAGCAGGATTCGGCGCGGTGGTGGCACCTCCTCGTAAAATTGGACGAGGAAGCTCGCCAGAACCTCGTCTTCGGGGACATCGGCAGTGTGCGCCGGGAAGAAGCTGCGGTGCCCCCAATTCTGCCCGCCGCGAATGAAGAACGCCTGGATGCACATCTGCCCGGCGTTGCCCGCGAGCGCGAAAATGTCGCCGTCGCCAAGCCCTTCGGCATGGACCGTCTGGCTGCCCTGGATATAGGTCAGCGCGCGGAGCCGGTCGCGATACACTGCGGCGAGCTCAAAATCCTGTTTCTCGGCTGCCTCGGCCATCGACTTGCCGAGCCGCGCCTGGACCCCGGTCGACTTGCCGGTTAGGAAATTCTTGGCGTCAGCGACGAGCTCGGCATAGTCGGCTTCTTCGATCCGCCCGACGCACGGCGCCGAGCAACGCCGGATCTGGTATAGCAGGCATGGCCGCGAGCGGTTGGCGAAGAAGCTGTCCGAGCAACTTCTCAACAGGAACAGTTTTTGAAGCGCGTTGAGCGTCCGGGTAACCGATCCAGCGCTCGCGAACGGGCCGTAATATTGGCCCTTCGCCCGCCGCGCACCGCGATGCTTCTGGACGCGCGGGAAAGCGTGATCCTCGCGCAGCAGGATGAACGGGAAGCTTTTGTCGTCGCGCAGCAAGACGTTATACGGCGGGCGGAAGCGCTTGATCAATTGCGCCTCGAGCAGCAACGCCTCGGCCTCGGTGTTGGTGGTGACGATGGTCATCGACCGCGTCTGGCTGATCATCCGCTGCAGCCGCCGCGTGAGGCGCGTGACCTGGGTGTAATTGGTCACCCGCTGTTTCAGCGCGCGCGCCTTGCCGACATAGAGCACGTCGCCCTTGGCATCCTGCATCCGGTAAACCCCGGGCCGCGCCGGGAGCGTCGCCAGCACATTGCGGATCGCCGCCACCCCGGCTTCGAGGTCGGGCGCATCGGCCCCGCGCACCATATAGGTCGCGGCGTCCTCGTTGAAGCGGGCGGGCGCATTGGGTTGGTCGGGACGGTCGGCTTTGGTCACGAGGGAGGATTTAGGGGAAGAGCGAGCGGGTTGCGAGGGGGAGACTCAGCTCAGCGGGTAATGTCCGCTTTCGACTCATTCCGGACGTTGCCTGATTTCATCCCACGGCCCGACGCCAATGACTATTTGTTGGTAATTAAGACTGATTTATGTCAAGTTCAACGCGTTTAGGGGTGGGTGCGTATGAGTAAGCGCGAGAACCAACGTTCGCCGAGAGTCCAAACATCCCTCGCGGCGGTGTTAGTGGACTCAGATGGTGGCGAACTTCCCGTTGAAGTAATTGATCTATCGAGTGGGGGCTTTCGCTTGCGCACGACGGAGCCGCTGATTGCGGGCGAGGAAGTTCGCCTCCGCGTCGAGCGCTACGGCGACTTCCCGGCACAGGTTCAGTGGGTCGAAGGCCACGAAGCCGGAGGCAGGTTCCTCGAACCGATTTCGTTCGAAAATGAGGGGTCATGAAATGACGGAACAGGACAACCGTGGTGACGGCGACCGGCGACAAGATGACCGCCGTAAAAATGACGTTGATTTGCCGCCCGGAGGAGTCGATCGTCGCGAAGAAGACCGGCGCCAGCTTGAAAGACGCAAATCGCGTAGCTAGCGCTAATTCGATGTCCGCTTTCGACCCATTGCGGACATTATGGCCATGGCCGGATTGATGAACCCCGGCAAGCTCATCGACGGCTAACGTTGTTTTAACTGCAGTCGCTTAACGCGTGTCGCATGATGCCGCGTCCGCCCAACTACCCATGGATGACCCGCGCGCTGTTCGCCTTAGCGATGGTGTCGCTTGGCACAAGCAGCGCTTTCGCCCAGAGCAGCGGCTTTGACGTCTTTTCGCCCGACACGGTGACGCTCGCCGGCAATGGCAGGCTGGTCGGAGTCGACGGCGAGCGCAGCTGGCTCGACGACGGCTTCGGCAAACTTGCCTACGGCGGCCGCGACGAGGGCGAGCCCGGCGATTTCCGAATCCGTCCGCGTTTCGGCGAGGCTGCCCTCATTTGGCAGCCGCGCTTCGGCTGGGCGCTGTCGGGGACGGTCGTCGGCATCGCGCAGCGAAAGGGCGATCACATCGAAGCCGGGCTATCCGAAGCATTTGTCGGTTTCAAGCCGCTGAGCGGCGGCTCGATCAAACTCTCGGCGCGCGCCGGGTTGATGTGGCCGCCGGTTTCACTCGAACATTCGGGGCCCGAATGGGCGGTGACCGAGACTATCACTCCCTCGGCGATCAACAGCTGGATCGGCGAGGAGGTCAAGGTTGTCGGGCTCGAAAGCTCGCTTCTCGCAACGCGCGGCAGACACAAGATCACCGCGACCGCGGCGCTGTTCGACGTCAATGACACTGCCGGCGCGCTGTTGAGCTTTCGCGGCTGGGGGCTCCACGACGTCAAGGCGCTCGCGTTTCACACGCAGCCCTTGCCCGAGCCCAACGAGTTCATCGAATATGTCCAGCCGCGCTTCACCCACCCGGTCAAGGAAATGGATGGCGGCTTTCTGAAGCGCCCCGGCTTCTACGCCAAGCTCGCTTGGCAGCCGCCGTTTCCGGTGCGCATCGAAGCGCTGCACTATGACAATAATAGCGATCCGGAATCGGTCAACGACGCCCTAGAATGGGGCTGGCGGACGAAATTCAACAATTTCGGGCTGGTCGCGGACCTCGGCGCCAAGACTCAGTTGCGCGCGCAGGCGATCCGCGGCCGCACTCGGATGGGGATTACCGACAACGGCGCGATCTGGGTCGACAATCGCTTCCGCTCGGCCTTCGCGCTCGTCACCCAACGCTTCGGCATTAGCTCGATAACGGGCCGGATCGAAGCGTTCGGCACGCGCAATAAAGGTGGCGAGCTGGTCTCCGACGACGATGAGCACGGCTGGGCGGTAACGCTGGCCGGGCGGCACCCGCTTGGCGAATACGCCACGGTGCTGGTCGAAGCGCTGCACGTGTCGAGCCGGCGCGAGGCGCGAGAGCGCGAGGGTATGGCGCCGCGCCAGGACCAGAACCAGATCCAGGCCCAGCTTAGATTGCGCTGGTAAGTTCTCAGAATTAAATTAAAAATTTACTCAGTTGGCGTAGCGCAAGCCGATGCGACGGTTGATCTATGCCCTTGCCCTGACCCTGCCCGCCGCGCCGGCAGCGGCGGGAACGCTGGTCGTGCGCGTGGTCGATGCCGCCGGCCGCCCGGTCGACGACGCGGTCGTGACCATCGATCCGGCCGGCCGGGCGCCGCAGCCGTCGCGCGGTCCCGGCCCTTACCGGATCGAGCAGCGCAATAGAATGTTCCACCCGTTCGTGTCAGTGGTCCCGGTCGGCGCGATCGTGTCCTTCCCCAACTTCGACGCCACCCGCCACCAAGTCTATTCCTTTTCCCCCGCCAAGCGCTTCGAGCTCAAGCTGTTCGCGCGCGATCAGTCGCGCAGCATTCGCTTCGACAAGGCCGGGATCGTCGCCATCGGCTGCAACATCCATGATCAGATGAGCGCTTTCCTTTTCGTCACTTCCAACGGATGGGCCCAGCGCACCGAACGCGGCACCGTGACCTTCCGCGACGCGCCGTCGGGCGCCTCGAAAATCACCGTCTGGCACCCCTATTTGCGCACGCCCACGCTGACTGTCAGCCGGACGATGCGGCTTGGCGAGGCCAACCGCACCGAGTCCTTTTCGGTCAAACTGCGGCCGGCGCCGCTTCACGACAGCAGTGCTTACTGATGCGGCTGTTGCATATCCGCTCACTCACCACGCGACTGTCGTTGCTCTCCGCGGGCCTGTTCGCGGCGGTGATGTTGAGCGTGTCGGTCTTGCTGTTCGCGATGGTCGAGCGGATTGCGCGAATCGAGGTCGAGCAACAGCTGGTTGCCAGCGGCGCAGTCTATGACCGTTTGTGGCAGCAACGGTCGCACCAGATGCAGGACGCGGCGAGGCTGATGGCGCGCGACTTTGGCTTCCGCGCTGCTGTCGCCACCGGCGATCAGGCGACCGCGGTGTCGGCGCTCGACAATCTCCAGCGGCGGCTGAACGCGGACATTGCGGTTGTGGTCGGGATCGACGGCTCGGTCCAAGGCGCGGTCAGCCCGGGTGCTCGAACGGACATAGCGGCCCTATGGACCTCGCTCGACGCCAGCCGGCTATCGGGCGTCGCGTGGATCGATGGCCACGCCAAGCAAATCGTCGCCGCGCCAATACTGACCCCGGTGCTGACCGGCTGGGTGCTGTTCGCGTCCGATATCGACGCGCGTGAAATGCACTCGCTCGAGACCCTGTCGGCCATTCGGCTTCACGCCGGCGTGATCGTCAAGCAGGACGGCCGATGGAACCGCGTCGCTGGGGCGTTCGCGCTGACCGAGGCTGCGGCGTCGGGCCAGATCGATGCCAGCCTTGCTCGCCATCACGGCGTTGACCTCACACTGTCGGGTGAGCGGTCGATCGCGCTGGCCAAGGCGTTGCCAACAATCGGAGACAGCGCCCCTGCCGCGCTGCTGCTGTTCTACCCGCGCTCCCAGGCCATGGCCGCTTATCGCCCGGTGCAATGGGCCGTGGCGTTGCTCGGTCTGCTGGGCATCGCCATCGTGGTCGTCGCCAGCTGGCGCGCGGCGCGGCGGATCACGCTGCCCTTGTCGCGGCTAGACGCGGCGGCGGGACGGCTCGCCGCAGGCGATCATGACGAGGTCGTGGTCGAAGGCGACGACGAACTTGCGCGCCTCGCCACCAGCTTCAACCATATGGCGCACGAAATTGAGGAGCGCGAGCGGCGGATCACGCATCTCGCGTTCAACGACGTCCTCACCGGGCTCGCCAACCGCACCATGTTCCAGCAGCAAGTCGACTATCAACTGCGCACCCGGACGGGTGCCAAGGACGCGCTGGCGCTGTTCTGCCTCGATCTCGACCGCTTCAAGACGGTCAATGATACGCTCGGCCATTCGATCGGCGACGCCCTGCTGATCGAGGTCGGCCGGCGCCTCAAGCGCGTCGCCGAGGGCTGCTTCGTCGCGCGGCTCGGTGGCGACGAGTTCGTCGTCGTCCAGCCGTTGTCGGGTGGGCGCGGTGAGATCGACCGGCTGGCGATGGCGATCCTGGGCGTGATCGGCGAGCCGTTCGATGTCGACGGCAACCACATCCTTCCCGGCACCAGCATCGGCATTGCCATCGCGCCCGACGACGGCGGCGACGTCGACACGCTGCTGCGCAACGCTGACCTCGCCCTCTATCGCGCCAAAGGCGAGGGGCGGGGCGCTTATAGTTTCTTCGAGGAAAGCCTCAACGAGAAGGCCCAGGCGCGCCGCGTGATTGAAAGCGATCTTCGCGCCGCTATCGAGCGCGGCGAATTCGAGCTTCACTTCCAGCCCCTGTTCGACCTCAAACTGAATCGCATCGGCTCGTTCGAGGCGCTGATCCGCTGGAATCACCCTAAGCGAGGGCTGGTCTCGCCATTGGAGTTCATCCCGATCGCCGAGGATACCGGGATGATCGTTCCAATCGGCGCCTGGGTGATGCGTGAGGCCTGCCGTCAGGCGGTCGCCTGGCCCGAGCATGTCCGCGTCGCCGTCAACGTCTCGCCGGTGCAGTTCCACCGCCCGGGTCTTAACCAGGTGATCCTCAACGCCCTCGCGGGAAGCGGGCTCGCGCCCAACCGGCTCGAGATCGAGATTACCGAATCGATCTTCCTCGAAGGCAGCGATGCGACGCTGAAGGCGCTCCACTCGCTGCGCTCGCTGGGGATCCGCATCGCGCTCGACGATTTCGGCACCGGCTATTCTAGCCTCAGCTATCTGCAGAGCTTCCCGTTCGACAAGCTGAAGATCGACCAGTCGTTTATTCAGGCGCTGTTGGTGCGGCCGGGCGCGAGCGCGGTGATCCGCGCGATCACCGACCTTGCCACCGCGCTCGGCATGGAAACCACTGCCGAGGGGGTCGAGGAGACGATGCAGCTGCGCGAGCTGGAGATGCACGGCTGTTCATCGATCCAGGGCTTCCTGTTCAGCAAGCCGGTCCGGGTGAGCGAAATTGCCGCGCTGCTCAGCCAGCCTGCCGCACCCGCCGCCGCCAAGGGGCATCGCGCCGCCTGAGCCAGTGATTTAACGCTTGGCGGCGAACCAGATGATGTGCTTGGCGCCCTTGCCATTCTCGCGCGCGCGGACCGCAACCTCGTCGGAAAATTCTGAACGGCCGGCCGAAATCGCGGCATGTCGCTTCAAAGCAGACCGTCTCGAATCGGCCATTTCCGGTCGTCTAATCAAGCCTCGATAATGACCGCTTTCCACCCAGAACGGTCATTAGTTACCGCTAATCTCGAACCACCTCCACCATCTCGAACGCATAGTCCCGCCATCCTCGCTGCCGCGCGGCGTATTCGGCGGCGGTGCGTTTCCTGGTGGCTTCGGCGAGCGACTTGGTGTGACCCCAGAACACTTCGGTCTTACCGTTTTCGAGCGTCGCCACGATCCGCCAGTAATGCGTGTAGGCGACCGCAGTAGGGCCGATCGTTTTCACATAGCCGTCGGGCAAAGTCGCGGTGAGGATGTGCTTTCGCGGCATTGGCGGCTGATAGCCGGTTTGGCCTTACGCCGCAGCCCGTTCCTCGCGCAGGTCGGTATCGCCGAGCATCCATTCAACCGCGGCGCGGGCGTGAAGCGCCGTCGTGTCGTAGACCGGGAGCACGTTGGCGCGGACGTCGACCGCCAGCGCAAGTTCGGTACAGCCGAGGACGATCGCCTCGACCTTCGCCTTGCCGAGTTCGGTGATCAGCGTCTTCAATTTGCGCTGGCTGTTGCGTACGACGTGCCCGGCGGCGAGCTCCTCATAAATGATGCGGTCGACTTCGGCGCGCCATTCGGGCTGGATGTCGACCAGCTGGATACCGTGCGCCTCATAGCGTTCGCGCACGAACGGCTCGGTCATCACGAACCGCGTGCCGAGCAACGCCACCCGGCTGCGCCCGTCGGCGGCGATCTTGTCCGCAGCACCGTCGCCGATGTGGAGGATCGGCAGGCCGGTCGCCTGTTCGATCTGCAGTGCAACCTTGTGGAGCGTGTTCGATGCAAGGACCAACCCGTCGACTCCGCTCGCCTTGAGCCGCTTCGCCGCCTCGACTGCGGTTGCGGCAACGCCGTCCCAATCGGCCGACTGCTGCATCGCCGCGACCGGCGCGAAGTCGAGGCTCTCGATCGCCAGGACCGCGCTGTGCAGTCCGCCCAGACGCTGCGCCACACCGCGATTGATATGGTCATAATAAAGCGCGGTCGAAGCCCAGCTCGTCCCGCCGATGATCCCCAGCTTCTTCACTTGGCGCCTTCCCCGAAATGCCTCCGGCCGGGGGCACCGGCTGGGGGCTTGAACCCAGAAACAATATGCGAGGCGTAACTGGGAAAAGCGGTTAACCCAAGGCCTTAACGATCTCGTCGACCATCTTTTTGGCATCGGACAAAAGCATCATCGTATTGTCGCGGTAGAATAATTCATTATCGACCCCGGCATAGCCCGCGCCGCCCATCGACCGCTTGATGAACAGCACGGTGCGGGCCTTTTCAACGTCGAGCACCGGCATGCCATAGATCGGCGAGCTCTTGTCGGTCTTGGCGGCGGGGTTGGTGACGTCGTTGGCGCCGATCACGAAGGCGACGTCGGCCTGCGCGAACTCGGAGTTGATGTCCTCGAGCTCGAACACCTCATCGTACGGGACATTGGCCTCGGCGAGCAGCACGTTCATGTGGCCCGGCATGCGACCGGCGACGGGGTGGATCGCATATTTGACCTTGACCCCCTCCTTCTTGAGCAGGTCGCCCATTTCCCGCAGCGTGTGCTGCGCCTGCGCCACCGCCATGCCGTAACCGGGGACGATGATCACGCTGTCCGACTGTTTGAGCAGGAAGGCGGCATCCTCGGCGCTGCCACGCTTGTAGGGACGGTCGATGACCTCTGAGCTGCCCGACGAGGCGACCGCGCCGAACCCGCCGGCGATGACCGAAATGAAGCTGCGGTTCATCGCCCGGCACATGATGTAGCTGAGGATCGCGCCCGAGCTTCCAACCAAGGCGCCGGTGATGATCATCGCGCTATTGTGGAGCGTGAACCCCATCGCCGCCGCGGCCCACCCCGAGTAACTGTTGAGCATCGAAATCACGACCGGCATGTCGGCCCCGCCAATCGGGATGATCAGCAGGAAGCCGATCGCGAAGGCGAGCGCGGTGAAGGTCCAGAACACC
>JAJAYY010000217.1 GCA_026785965.1 Sphingomonas bacterium | reverse complement strand
CATCCTATCCGCGCGGTCCCGGAATCTACATACCCGCCGGCCCATCCGAGCTGATGGTGATCGCCGACGACCGTGCCGATCCGGCGCTGGTAGCCGCCGATCTGCTCAGCCAGGCCGAGCATGACCGCGACGCGCAAGTGATATTGGTCTCGCCCAGCGCGGCGCTGATCGACGCGGTCGAGCGCGAGTTCGATCGCCAGGCGGCGGCGATCCGCAGCATCGGCGCGGCCACGGCACGCGCGATCCGTTGTGCCGACCTCGATCAGGCGGTGGCGATCGCCAATGCTTATGCGCCCGAGCATCTCAGCCTGGCGACCGATGCCGCCGACCAAATGGTGGCGCGAATCACCAATGCCGGGGCGATCTTCGCCGGGCACCGGGCAAGCGAGGCGTTCGGCGATTATGCCGCCGGGTCGAGCCATGTCCTTCCGACCGACGGCGCCGCGCGCTTTGCCAGCGGGGTCTCGACGCTAACCTTCATGAAGGCGATCACGGTCCAGCGGCTCAGCCCGGATGCGGCGCGTGCGCTCGCCGCGCCGGTCGCGGCTCTGGCGCGGCTTGAGGGGCTTGAAGCGCACGCCCGCTCTGCGGAGGCGCGAGCATGACCCTCGCCGCGCGCCTTGCCCGCCCCGAAATCCTCGCTTTGCCCCCCGCCGACATCGCCGGCGCGCCGCTGCCGGGGACGGTCCGGCTCGATGCCAATGAAAATCCGTTTGCTTCGCTCGTTGCGGGCCAGACGGGGATCAATCGCTATCCCGAACCACAGCCCGCTGCCCTGCGCCAACGGCTGGCCGATCTGTACGGCGTCGCGCCAGCATCGCTGTGGGTCGCGCGCGGCAGTGACGATGCGATCGACCTGTTGATCCGCGCCTTTTGCCGCCCCGCGGTCGATTGCATCGCGATCGTCGAGCCGACCTTCTCGGCTTATGCCCAATTCGCGCGGGTGCAGGGCGCGGGCGTGATCACCGCTCGGCTCACTGCCGGCTTGATGTTCGACGCCGATGCCGTGCTTGCCGCGGTGGCTGATGCGGCACCCAAGCTGCTGTTCCTGTGCACGCCGAACAACCCGACCGGCACCCCGGTCGCTGCCGCTGACGTGCGCTGCATCGCCGCCGCTTTGCCCGACACGTTGGTCGTCGCCGACGAAGCTTATGGCGAGTTTTCGGGCGCTCCAAGCCTCGCCAGCGAAGCCACCGACAACCTGGTCGTGCTCCGCACCCTGTCCAAGGCTTATGGTCTGGCGGGAGCGCGGATCGGCTGCGCGATAGCCGATCCGTCGATCATCGAGCTGATCGCCAAGGTGTCCCCGCCCTACCCGCTCCCGACCCCGTCGATTGCCGCCGCGCTCGACGCGCTGGGACCCGAACGGATGCCAATCCACGCCGAGCGCGTCGCGCGCTTGCTGGCCGATCGCGATCGATTGGCCGCAGCGCTGGCAACCGTCGCCGAAATCGAGCGCATCCGGGTTGGCGGCAACTTCCTGTTCCTCGAAGTCGCCGACCCCGCCGACCTCGCGCGGCGCCTCGCCGCGGCGGCGGTGCGGGTTCGCTTCCGTGCCAATGCCGCTCCCGGCGGGGTGCGGGTGACGGTCGGCAGCGAGGTCGACAATCGCGCCTTGCTCGCGGTGTTCGGCCTTGGCGCGCCGTCGCCGCCCAACCGCCGCGCCGACGTCGTCCGCGACACCAAAGAAACCCGGATCGCGCTGAGCGTCGATCTCGACCGCGCCGAGCCGCGCCACATCGACAGCGGCATCCCATTCTTCGATCACATGCTGGATCAGGTCGCAGCGCACGCCGGGTTCAGCCTGACGCTCGCTTGCTCGGGTGATCTCGGCATCGATCCGCACCACAGCATCGAAGATGTCGCGATCGCGCTTGGCCAGGGCTTGCGCCAAGCGCTCGGCGACAAGCGCGGGATTGGGCGGTTCGGCTTCGCCTTGCCGATGGACGAGACCCGCGCCGAAGTGCTGATCGACCTGTCGGGACGCCCGTTCGCCAAGTTCAACGGCAGTTTCTCGACCGCAGCAGTCGGCGGGCTGCCGACCGACATGGTGCCACACATCTTCCGCAGCCTCGCCGACAGCATGGGCGCGGCGATCCATGTCTCGGTCGCAGGCGACAACGATCATCATCAGGTCGAAGCGTGCTTCAAGGCATTTGGGCGGGCGCTGCGCAGCGCAGTGGCGCTTGAGGGTAAGCGCGATTCGCTGCCCTCGACCAAGGGCGTGCTGTGACCGCGCTGGCGATCCTCGATCTTGGCTATGGCAATGTCGATTCGATCCGGCTCGCCTTCGCGCGGCTCGGGGTCGAAGCCGTGCTGACCGCCGAACCTGCGGTTGCCGAAGCCAGCGAGCGGTTGGTGCTGCCCGGCGTCGGAGCGGCGGGATTTGCAATGGCCCGGCTACACGATCGCGGACTGGTCGCCATGCTCAAGCGCCGCACCGCCCCATTGCTCGGCATCTGCCTTGGCATGCAGATGATGTTCGAGTCGTCGGACGAAGGCAACACCGCGCTGCTCGGCCTCGTCCACGGCCGGGTGGGCGCACTCGATCCGGCGCCTGGACGACCGGTTCCGCACATGGGTTGGACTCGAATCGACGAAGCGCGAGGGGTCGGCCTCGCGGCGGGCGATTATGTCTATTTCGCGCACAGCTTCGCCTGCGACGATGGTCCCGCCACCGTTGCCCGCGCATGCTATGGGCGGCCGATCCCGGCGGCCATCCGTCACGGCAATCTGTGGGGTGCGCAATTCCATCCCGAACGTTCGTCGGCGGCTGGTGCGCGGTTTCTGCAGGCATTTCTCGGCGCATGAAACTGCTCCCCGCAATCGATCTTATCGGCGGCCGCTGCGTGCGTCTGGCGCAGGGCGATTTCGCGCGCGAGACGGTCTATTCGGACGATCCCGCCGCAGCGCTCGCCGACTTCGCCAGTGGCGGCGCCGCCGAAGCGCATCTGGTAGATCTCGACGGCGCCCGCGCCGGATCGCCGCGCCAGCATGATCTGTTCGTGGCGCTTGCCCAATCGTCCGCCCTCAATCTTCAGGTCGCGGGTGGCTTCCGCACCGCCGAACAGGTTGCGGCGGTCCTCGATTGCGGCGTTTCGCGGGTCGTTATCGGCAGCCTCGCTTTAGCCGATCCCGCCGCCTTTGCCGCGCTGCTCGACCGATTTGGATCCGACCGCCTGACGCTCGCGCTCGACGTACGGCTCGAAGGCGGCGCGGCGATGGTCGCAGTTCATGGCTGGAAGGTCGGCTCGGGGCGCACACTCGGCGAAGTGCTCAGGCAGTTCCCCACGGTGCGTCACTTGCTCGTCACCGACATTGTCACGGACGGTATGCTCAGCGGTCCCAATGTCGCACTGATGACCTCGGTAATGAGCGAATTTCCTAGTGTCGAATTGCAGGTCTCGGGGGGCGTCGCCACCCTCGACGACCTCGCTGCCCTGCGCGCCACTGGCGCGGCGCGCGCGATCGTCGGCAAGGCGATCTGGGAACGGCGCTTCACCGTCGCCGAAGGGGTCGCTCATGCCCGCGGCTAGGATCATTGCCTGCCTCGACGTCGTCGGCGGGCGGGTGGTCAAGGGGGTCCAGTTCAAGGATCATCGCGACATCGGCGATATCGTCGACCATGCGCTTCGCTACCGTGACGAGGGCGCCGACGAGCTCGTCTTTTACGACATCACCGCCAGCGCCGACCGGCGCAGCCTCGACCCCGCCTGGGTCCGGCGCGTGTCGGCGGTGATCGACATTCCATTCTCGGTCGCCGGCGGGATCGGCGACATCGAAACCGCAGCGCGTTGCCTTGGCGCCGGCGCCGACAAGGTTAGCGTCAATTCACCGGCGCTGGTCCGCCCCGGCTTGATTGCCGAACTCGCCGATGCATTCGGGCGGCAATGCGTCGTGCTTGGCATCGACAGCCTGCGGGCAAGCGACGGCCGCCTGACGGTCAAGCAATATACTGGCCGACCCGAAGCGACCCAGGATACAGGGCGCGAAACGATCGCCTGGGCGGTCGAGGGGGCGCGGCTCGGTGCGGGCGAAATTGTCCTCAACTGCATCGACCGCGATGGCGTCCGCCAGGGTTACGACCTCGACCAGTTGCGCGCGCTGGTCAGTGCGGTCGACGTGCCGGTCATCGCTTCGGGCGGCGCGGGGACGCTTGCTCATTTCGCCGAAGCCTTTGCGGCAGGGGCGAGCGGTGCGCTCGCCGCAAGCGTGTTCCACGACCGCCGGATCGCGATTCCGGACCTGAAAGACTATCTCGCCGAGCAAGGCCTGGAGGTGCGCCGATGATCGACCCCGACACGATCGACTGGGCCAAGATGGACGGGCTCATTCCGGCGATCGTCCAGCATGCCGCCTCGGGCGAAGTGCGGATGCTCGGCTACATGGATCGCGCCGCGCTCGACGCGACCATCACCGACCGGCTGGTGACGTTTCACAGCCGCTCGCGCTCAGCGCCGTGGCGCAAGGGCGAAACCAGCGGCAATCTGCTCGACCTCGTCGATGTGCGGCTCGATTGCGACCGCGATGCCTTGCTGGTCCTCGCCACCCCGCGCG
The DNA here is from genome assembly GCA_026785965.1 of Sphingomonas bacterium. GTDB lineage: Bacteria > Pseudomonadota > Alphaproteobacteria > Sphingomonadales > Sphingomonadaceae > Sphingomicrobium. The sequence continues at coordinate 2,237 of JAJAYY010000217.1, read as the reverse complement.
GCCCGACCTGCCACACCGGAAGCGACAGCTGTTTCGGGGCCGACGGAGCCCTCGGGACCGGCTTCGTCGCCACCCTCGCCGCCACCGTCGCTAGCCGCGCAGCTGCCGACCCCGCGACCAGCTACACCGCGCGGCTGATCGGCGAAGGGGTCAAACGGCTCGCTCAGAAAGTCGGCGAAGAAGGCGTCGAAGTCGCGCTTGCCGCGACCAGCGACGACGCCGCCGAACTCACCGCGGAGGCAGCCGACCTGGTCTACCATTTGACCGTCTTGCTCGAGGCAAGCGATTCGTCATGGGGCGCCGTGATCACGGAACTCAAGCGCCGTCATGACGCGAGCAAGGCGACCGCTTCGTCGTAGAGTGGCTGGCTCGCTGCCGCGACCACGTCGCCACCGCCAAGCTCGGCTCCGCCGCTCCAATTGCCGATCACGCCCCCCGCGCCGCGCACCACCGCCACCAACGCGTCATAATCGTGCGGCTTGAGCCCGCTTTCGATCACCAGGTCGATGTCGCCCGTCGCGATCCGCGCATAGCCCAATGCATCGAGCCCGAAGCGCGTCACGCGCGCGGCCTGACGCACGCGCTCGAACCCCGCCGCTTCGCTCGCGCTGAACAGGCTCGCGTCGGTCGTCGCCAGCCGCGCCTCGCTCAGCAACGCGCAGCTGCTGGTCCGCATGATCGCGCCGTTGCGCGTGGTCACCCCGCCGTGCCCGATCAGCGTTTCGCTCAGCGCCGGAAGATCGATCATCCCCGCGACGTGGCGACCATCCTCGATCAGCCCGACCAGGATCGCCCAGCTCGGCAGCCCGCAGATCAAGGCGCGGGTTCCGTCAACCGGATCGAGGCTCCAGCGGATCGGGGAAGCGCCGCGCGTCAGGCCATATTCCTCGCCCCAGATGCCATGGTCGGGATAATGCTGCTCGATCAGCGCGCGCAGCGCGCGCTCGGCGGCGCGATCGGCCGTGGTCACCGGGTCAAAGCCCGAAGCGGCCTTGTTCTCGGTCACCAGCCCGCCCGTAAGCTCGGCTTCGATGGCGCGCCGGGCGACGCTTGATAGCTTCAAGAAAAATGCCGGATCCACGCTTTTGATCAGCAGGTCCGCAGCGTTTCCGCAACCCCGGGCACATTCCATTGGTCCGCTTGAGCCGGTCGCGTCCCGCGTTGAGCGGTCCATAAAGTGCCAAGCCATTGGTCAAGCCCGACCGGGTCGAACGGATCGAGCCCGGAGCCGGGGAACAAGCAGAATTCGCTAAATACGGGACGGCCGCCAAGCTCGTAGAAATCGACCCTCACAAAATCATGACCCGCGCCCAGCGTCTCTGCGGCGGCGAGCATCGCTTCGAGCGACACTGGCGGCGGGGCCGCGCCGGCGTGACGCGACAGCGGCTGCCACTGGCGGTCATATTGGTGCCAGCGATGCGCGGCGGCGCGCCCTTCATGCAGCTGGACCATCGCCGCGCGTCCGCCGAACACATAAATCTTGTAATCGAGCGGCAGGACATCGCCCGCCCCGATATAGGGTTCGACCAGGATCGAGCGCCGCGCGGCGCGATAATGCCATTCGTCGAGCCAGCCCCCGTAAGCGCGCTCAAGCCACGCCGGAGCATCGCGGCGGGCGCGGGCATAATCCGCCGCGTCGCGCACCACGACATAGTGGCCGCAGCCGTGATTGGCCTTGACCATGAACGGCATCGGCCACGGCGGGTCGGCGGGCAGCACCTGGCCTTCCCACAGCGTCGGAATGATGAACTCGTCGCCCAGTGCCTGCGCGGCGAGCTGCTTCGAAAGCGCCTTGTCGGTCAGCCGCGCGCGGTCGCGGTCGCGGTCGTTGAGCTTGCGCCACTGGACCCATTCGGTGAACCGCTGCGGCGACGACAGCGCCGGCCAGCGCCGGTGCCGCCACAAATAAGCCAACGCCACCCGCGCCGTCGCCAGCGCGCTCAATCGATGGTCCAGTGGATCGGCTTGAAGCGGTTGTTGTTCGATTGCAGCGCCGAGCAAGCGGTCAGCCCGATGATCAAATCCATGCGCGCCTCGAACATGATCCGGTCGCCGGCCTTGCTCAGCGGCGGATCAACCCGCAGCGCGCCGGTCTCGCCATCGACCGGCACGTTCATGAAGACGTTGAATGCGGTCGGGATCATGTCCTCGGTCACGCCATGCGGTGCCAGCGCGAAGGCAAGATTGCCGAAGCAGCCGCGGTGGGGTGCCTCGTCGCCATAGATGATCCGGAAAGT
>JAJAYY010000216.1 GCA_026785965.1 Sphingomonas bacterium | reverse complement strand
GAGCGAATGCGTACCGACTTCGTTGCCAATGCCAGCCATGAGTTGCGCACCCCGCTGGCGACGATCATTGGCTATGCCGAGACGCTGGGCGAGCAAGGCGCGCTCGATGAAGCAACGCGCAGCCGCTTCGGCGGCATAATCGGCAGCGAAGCCAAGCGTATGCTGCGCATCGTCGAGGATCTGATGAGCCTGTCGCGGATCGAGGCCGAGCGCTTCCGTACGCCCGACGAAATGGTCGACCTGGGCGAAGTGGCGCGGATTTCGGGCGAGAATGCCGCGCCGCTGGTCGAGCGGCGTGGCTGCGCCATTGCCGTTACGGTGGAGCCTGACTTGCCCCCGGTGCGCGGCGATTTTGGGCAATTGCTCCAATTGGCCGACAATCTCATTGCCAATGCGCTGCGCTATGGCTGCAACGCGCAGCATTGCGCCGTCGAGGTCGAAGTCCGCCGCGACGGCCCGCGCGCCGCACTCATCGTGCGCGACCATGGCGAAGGCATCGCCGCCGAGCATTTGCCACGGCTGACCGAGCGATTTTACCGCGTCGATGCCGCGCGCAGTCGCGATTCGGGCGGGACCGGGCTCGGGCTGGCGATCGTCAAGCATATCCTTGAGCGTCACCGCGGAACCATCGCGATCCGATCGACCCCCGGCAAGGGCACCGAAGTGACGGTCGGGCTGCCGCTGTCATGAAACTGTAACCGTACGGTCACAGGGACTCGTGGACTCGGCGCTACGGCAACCGCATCGCGTCGGTATGGCCGACCCACAGGGAGTGATGAAGCGATGAAGAAGTTTTTGGTCGCGCTGCCGCTGGTAGCGCTGGTCGCGGCGTGCGGCGGCAACGGCTCAAGCAAGAACAACAGTGGTTCGCAGCTGAAGGTCGTCGGATCGTCGACCGTCTATCCGTTCACCACGGTGGTGGCGGAAGATTTTCAGCGCGCCAATCCCGGATCCAGCGTGATCGTCGAATCGACCGGCACCGGTGCGGGAATCAAATTATTCTGCGGCGGGGTCGGTGACCAGTTCCCCGATATGGTCAACGCATCGCGCCCGATGAAGGCGAGCGAATATGCCGCCTGCGCCAAGGCCGGTGCCAAGAACGTGATCGAAGTCCCGGTCGGGATCGACGGGCTGACGCTGATCCAGGCCAAGGGCCAGCCAGCGCTCAACCTGACCGTCGCCGACATCTACAAGGCGCTCGCCGCCAACCCGTTTGGCAAGCCGCAGACCGCCACGACCTGGAAGGACGTCAACCCGGCGCTTCCGGCGATCAAGATCCGCGTGCTCGGCCCGCCGCCGACCAGCGGGACGCGCGACAGCCTGGCCGAACTGATCCTCGAAAAGGGCTGCGACAGCGATCCGGCGATGAAGGCGCTGAAGGACAAGGACAAGGATGCGCACAAGGCGACTTGCACCAAGATCCGTGAAGACGGCGCATTCGTTGAAGCCGGCGAGAATGACAATTTGCTAGTTCAGAAGGTCGCTGCAGACCCCGGTACGCTAGGCGTGCTCGGCTACAGCTTCCTCGAGGAAAATGCTGACAAGGTCGCGGCCGTGTCGATCGGCGGAACTGCGCCGACCGAAGCCTCGATCAGCGATTTGTCCTACCCCGGTAGCCGCAAGCTCTTTGTCTATGTGAAGGGCGAGCACATGTCGGCCAAGCCGGCGATCAAGCAGTTCATCGAAGCCTATGGCAAAGTGATGGGCAAGGGCGGCAGCCTCGCCAAGCGCGGGCTGGTGCCGTTGGGCGACAGCGACGCGGCGGCGGCGGCGGCACAGACCGTGGCGCTCAAGCCGCTCGATCCCGCCAGCCTCAAGTAAGCCAGGACGCGGCGAGCGCCATGACTTTGTCCCTTGCGCTCGTCGCGGTCGTGGCGATCATCCTCGCTGCCGGTCTATTCGCCTTTAACCGGGCGAAGCGGCTGCGCGGCGAGGCCGTCGGCACCGCCCGGCGGCTCAACAGTCTGCCGATCTATCACGCCTTCTACGTCGGCTTGTGGGCGGCACTTCCGGCGCTCGCCTTCCTCATGCTGTGGTCGCCGGTCCAGTCGCGGCTGGTCGATCAGGCAGTGATGGCAACCCCCGCCGGACAGGCGCTGCCGGCGTTCGAGATGCAGCGCGACACGATCCTCGCCGAAGCACGCGACATGGCCAGCGGCGCGATCGATGCCGGGTTCAATCCGGAATCGGCCGGGCTGGTGCCAATCTATGGCGAGGCCAGCGCGCGGTTCGCCGCACTGGGCGGAGGGGTTGCAATCCTGCTTGCCCTCGGCGGCGCATTCCTCGCGATGCGCCGGATAAAAATCGACTTCAGGGCGCGCACCGGGGTCGAGCGCTGGGTCATGGCGCTGCTCGTCGGCGCCTCGCTGATCGCAATCCTGACCACCTTGGGCATCGTCCTGTCGCTGTTGTTCGAAAGCCTGCGCTTCTTCAGCATGGTCAGCCCGACCGAATTCCTGTTCGGCACCACGTGGAGCCCGCAAACTGCGCTGCGCGCCGACCAGGCCGGGTCCTCGGGTTCGTTCGGGTCGGTCCCATTGTTCTGGGGAACCGCGTTCATTGGCGCGATCATTGCGATGATCGTGGCGATCCCGCTGGGCCTGATGAGCGCGATTTTCCTGACCCAATATGCGCCGGTCAAGGCGCGCGCCTGGCTCAAGCCGATCCTCGAGATTCTGGCCGGTGTTCCGACCGTGGTCTACGGCTATTTCGCGGCGCTGACGGTCGCTCCGCTGGTGCGCGATTTCGGCCTGTCGATCGGGGTCAGCTCGGCGAGCAGCGAAAGCGCGCTCGCCGCCGGCCTGGTGATGGGCATCATGATCATCCCGTTCGTCAGCTCGATGGCCGACGACAGCATCGCCGCGGTACCGCAAGCGATGCGCGACGGAAGCCTCGCGCTCGGCGCAACCAAGTCCGAAACGATCAAGAAGGTCGTCCTGCCGGCGGCGCTGCCCGGCGTGGTCGGCGGCGTCCTGCTGGCGGTCAGCCGCGCGATCGGCGAGACGATGATCGTGGTGATGGCCGCCGGCCTTGCCGCCAACATGACCGCCAATCCATTTGAAAGCGTGACCACCGTCACCACGCAGATCGTCAAGCTGCTGACCGGCGACCAGG
>JAJAYY010000215.1 GCA_026785965.1 Sphingomonas bacterium | reverse complement strand
TCCCGGGCTTGAGCGCCTGATCGCTGACCATGTCGAAGGGAGCTGTCGTGTGGTGCGACAGCTCCCTTTTACGCATCCGCCGTTTGAGCTATTCGGAACCGTTTCGGCGCTGGACCGTCTTTGTCGCAAGCGCGCATAACCAGGGAGGCAATGATGGCCAAATCGACAAGCAGCGGTAGCAGCGGAAAGAAATCGAACAAGTCGAACTTCGACAAGCTCGCCAAGGCGGCGATGAGCCGCGAGATGATGGCCGCCGGGCTGACCGCCGCAGCGGCTGCGATCGCCGCCAGCCCCAAGGCGCGCCGCGCGATCCGCGACGCCGGGATGGATGCCGCCGACAGCGCCAGCCAGGCCGCCTCGTCGATGATGACCAGCGCTTCGAAATTGGGCGCGCTGATTGCCGAAGCCGTCGCCGACGCAGCGCAGCGCGTGCTGTCGGGCAAATGGAGCGATGACGATAGTTCGAGCACGAGCGCGAAAAAGGCGTCGTCGGCATCGACCGCCAAGCCCAAGCCGGCCGCCCCGCTCAAGGCCGGCGCGACGCGCAAGGCGCCTGCTTCCAAGCCCGCCGCAGCCAAGACTTCAACCCGCAAGACAAGCGCAACGCGCAAGCCGGGCACGACCGCCAAGCGCCGTTCGAGCGCGGCCGCCCGCAAGCGCGCCCCGGCCAAGCCCAAGACGACCCCCGCCAGCTAAGGTCGGGACAGAGCGATGGAGGGCCTCGGAAATTCCGGGGCCCTTCTGCTATGGAAAAGGGTGCGTCCGCGTGCCAAAGCGAGGCCCATGAACCAGCCCCCTTTCTCGGTCGTCGTGCTCGCCGCAGGCCAAGGCACGCGGATGCGATCCGACCGCCACAAGGTGCTCCACCCGATCGCCGACAAGCCGATGCTCCTGCACCTGCTCGACACCGTCGCGAAGATGGGCGCCGAACGCCAGGTGGTGGTGGGCGGCAAAGGCCGCGAGCAGATCCAGGCGGCGCTCGACGGGCGCGGGGTGACGACCGCGCTCCAGGCCGAGCAGAACGGTACCGCGCACGCGGTCCAGATGGCGCAGGCGGCGCTCGACGGAGCGGCCGGGCCGGTGCTGATTCTATATGGCGACACGCCGTTCGTGACCGAAGCGACGTTGCAGCGGATGCTCGACCGGCTGAGCGCGGCGGACACGCCGGGGGTAGTGGTGCTGGCGAGCTCGCCTGACGATGGCAAAAGCTATGGCCGGGTCATCCTTGGCGACGGCGACCGCATCGCCAAGATGGTCGAATATAAGGATGCGAGCGAGGACGAGCGCGCGGTTCGGCTGTGCAACAGCGGGATGATGGCGGTCGACGGCGCGGCTTTGTTTGGCTGGCTCGCCGAGGTAGGAAACGACAATGCCGGGCACGAATATTATCTGCCCGACGTGGTGATGGTGGCGATGCGCAAGAGGCGCCACCCAGTGGCGATCGAGGGCGAGCCATTCGAGACCGCGGGGGTCAACAGCCGCGCCGAACTGGCCCATCTCGAACTCGACTGGCAGCGCCGCCGGCGGGAGCAGGCACTCGAAGATGGCGCGACCTTGATCGACCCCGAAAGCGTGTGGTTCTCGGCCGACACCAGGCTTGGCCGTGACTGCACGATCGAGCCGCACGTGGTGTTTGGGCCGGGGGTGGAAATCGCCGACGGCGCGGTGATCCACGCTTTCTGTCATATCGAGGGCGCCAGCATCGCGCGCGGCTGCTCGGTCGGGCCGTTTGCGCGACTGCGCCCCGGCGCGGTGCTCGGCGAGGGCGCCAAGGTCGGCAATTTCGTCGAGATCAAGCAGGCCACGCTCGGCCTCGGCGCCAAGGTCAACCATTTGAGCTACATCGGCGACGCCGCCGTCGGGGAGAAGGCCAATATCGGCGCGGGGACGATCACCTGCAATTATGACGGCTTCGCCAAACACAAGACCGAAATTGGCGCGGGCGCGTTCATCGGCTCGAACAGCGCTTTGGTCGCGCCGGTGACGATCGGCGACGGCGCGATCGTCGGCGCGGGATCGGTCATCACCAAACATGTCGCGGCCGACAGCCTTGCCGTCGCGCGCGGCGAACAGCGCGGCTTCACCGGCTGGGCGAAGCGGTTTCGGGACAAGGCGTTGGCCAAGAAGGGCGTCAAGTAAATGTGCGGGATTGTTGCGATTGTCGGGCGTGAGGCGGTTGTCGGGCGTTTGTTCGAGGGGCTGCGGCGGCTCGAATATCGCGGCTATGACAGCGCCGGGATCTGCACCGTCGGCGCAGGCGGGTTCGATCGCCGCCGCGCCGAAGGTAAGCTCGACAATCTGGCGAAGGAGCTGGTCGCCGCGCCGCTCGGCGGGGACGTCGGAATCGCCCACACGCGCTGGGCGACCCACGGCGCGCCGACACTCGACAACGCCCATCCGCACATCGTCGGCAAGGTGGCGCTGGTCCACAACGGGATCATCGAGAATTTCAAAGTCCTGCGCGATGAGCTGATCGCTGACGGCCGTATGTTCAAGAGCGAGACCGACAGCGAGGTCGTCGCGCATCTGGTCGATCGCGAACTCGGGCGCGGCGCCGCACCGGCCGACGCCGTCGCGAGCGTGCTCCCGCGGCTTCACGGCGCATTCGCGATCGCCTTCCTGTTCGAAGATTTTCCCGACCTGGTGATCGGGGCGCGGATGGGGGCGCCGCTGACCGTCGGTTACGGCGCGGGAGAAAATTACCTCGGCTCGGATGCGCTCGCGCTGGCGCCGCTGACGCAGCGCATCGCTTATCTCGACGAGGGCGACTGGGTCGTGATCGAGCGCGACACGGTGCAGATTTTCGATCGCGCCAACCGGCCCGTAGAGCGCGACATCGTGACGTCGGGCGCGTCGTCGGCGAAGATCGACAAAGGCAATCACGCGCACTTCATGCGCAAGGAAATCTTCGAGCAGCCGATCGTCGTCGCGCAGACCCTGCAAAGCTATGTCCGGCCGTTCGAAGGCAAGGTCGCTCTGCCCGACATCGAGTTCGACTTGGGCTCGGTCAACCGGGTCACGATCGTCGCGTGCGGGACGAGCTATTACGCCGGGATGGTCGCCAAATATTGGTTCGAGCAATTTGCGCGGGTGCCGGTCGATATCGATGTCGCGAGCGAGTTCCGCTACCGCGAACCGGTGCTCGAGCCGGGCGGGCTGGCGTTGTTCATTTCGCAAAGCGGCGAGACCGCCGACACGCTCGCCGCGCTGCGCCACGCGCGCGCCGAGGGGCAGGTGATCGCGGTGGTGGTCAACGTTCCGACTAGCTCGATGGCGCGCGAGGCCGATTTGCTGCTCCCGACCCACGCCGGGCCCGAGATCGGGGTTGCCTCGACCAAGGCGTTTACGTGTCAGCTCGCGGTGCTCGCCGCGCTCGCCGCCAACCTCGCCCGCGCCAAGGGCCGGCTGAGCGAGGAGGCCGAGCGCGAGATCGTCGAGCATCTGCGCGAGGCGCCCGAGGCGATGAGCCAGGCGCTCGGCCACGATGACCATATCGCCAGCCTCGCCCCGCTGATCGCGCCTGCCCGCGACGTGCTCTATCTGGGCCGCGGTCCCGATTATCCAATGGCGCTGGAGGGCGCGCTCAAATTGAAGGAAATCAGCTACATCCACGCCGAAGGCTATGCCGCGGGCGAGATGAAGCATGGCCCGATCGCGTTGATCGACGACCTCGTGCCCGTCATCGTCCTCGCGCCGTCTGGGCCGCTGTTCGAAAAAACCGTCAGCAACATGCAGGAGGTCCGCGCGCGCGGCGGCAAGATCATCCTGATCAGCGACGCCGAGGGGCTCGCCGCCGCGAGTGAGGGGTGCATGGCGAGGATCGAGATGCCGAGCGTCCACCCGCTGATCGCGCCGTTGGTCTATGCCGTCCCGATCCAGCTGCTCGCTTACCATGTCGCGGTCTTGAAGGGCACCGACGTCGACCAGCCGCGCAATCTGGCCAAGTCGGTGACGGTCGAGTGAGCAAGACGATCGACTTTGATCAATTCCTTGCAGTCGATATTCGGGTCGGCACGGTGATAGCCGCCGACCCCTATCCCGAAGCGCGCAAACCGGCGATCAAGCTGACGATCGACTTTGGCGACGAAATTGGGGTGCGAAAATCGAGCGCGCAAATCACGGCTTACTATACGACCGATACGTTGGTCGGGCGGCAGGTCGCGGCAGTGGTAAACTTCCCGCCGCGCCAGATCGGCAAATATATGTCGGAAGTGCTGACGCTCGGTTTTCCCGATGCAGACGGGGCGGTCGTGCTGTTCGCGCCCGACATTCGGGTCACCAATGGCGCGCGGCTGTTCTGACGCCGATGCATCACGCGCTCCGCCTCCGGCTCGATTCCGCCGCGCTCCAGAACAACTGGCGCTGGCTGCAGCGCGTCGCCGGGGTCGCGGCGGGGGCGGCGGTCAAGGCCGACGGCTATGGCCTCGGCGCGCGCGAGGTGACGCGGCGGCTCGGCGCGGCGGGGTGCCGCGATTTCTTCGTCTCGACCTGGGCCGAAGCTGCAGCGCTCGGGCCAATGCCCGAAGCCGCGACGCTGAGCGTGCTCCACGGCGTCGGCCCCGACGATCTCAAGACGGCATTGGCGAGCAATGCTCGGCCGGTGCTCAATACGGCGGCCCAGGTGGCGCGCTGGAAGGCCGCCGCGCCGGGCCGCGCGTGCGACGTGATGGTCGACACCGGGATGAACCGGCTCGGATTGCGCGGCGAGGAACTGCACCTGCTCGATGGCCTGACGATCGACACGCTGATGAGCCACCTCGCCTGCGCCGACGAGGATCATGCGATGAATGCGGTTCAGCAGGGGCGCTTCGCGGCGGTCGCGGCGACGGTGTCGGCAAAGCGCTACAGCCTCGCCAACAGCGCCGGGATTTGTCTCGGTGCCGATTATGCGTTCGACCTCGTTCGCCCCGGCCTCGCGCTCTACGGCGGGGTTCCGCGCGGGGAAGCGGAGGGGCACATCGCGCAAGTCGCCTTCCCCGAGGCCGAAGTGATCCAGCGGCGCACGGTCAAGGCGAGCGAGACGATCGGCTATGGCGCGACCTGGACCGCCACCGCCGACACCGAGGCGGCGATCGTCAACATCGGCTATGCCGACGGCTATCTGCGCTGCTTCGCGGGGAGCGGAAGCGGGTCGGTCGCGGGCGCCGTCTTGCCGCTCATCGGGCGCGTGTCGATGGACCTTGTCGCGCTCGATGCCAACGCGGCGCCGCAGCTGGCCGAGGGCGAATGGGTGACGATGGACTATGCGCTCCCCGCCGCGTCCGATGCGTCGGGCCTGTCGCAATATGAATTACTGACCGGGCTCAGCCCGCGGTTCGAGCGGCGCTGGACCTGACTTTCGGCGCCGGCGTCTTGGGCTGATAAGCGCATAGATCGGCGACCGGGCAGCGCCAGCATTCGGGCGTGCGCGCCTTGCACACGTAGCGGCCGTGGAGGATCAGCCAGTGGTGGGCGTGGCTCAGGAACGGCTGCGGCGTGCTTTTTTCGAGCTTGAGTTCGACCGCCAGCGGAGTCTTGCCTGTGGCCAGCCCGGTGCGGTTGGCGACTCGAAAGATGTGCGTATCGACCGCGATCGTCGGTTCACCGAAGGCGACGTTGAGCACGACGTTGGCGGTCTTGCGCCCAACCCCGGGCAGGGTTTCGAGCGCATCGCGGTCGCGGGGGACTTCGCCGCCATATTGGTCGACCAGCACGCGCGCGGCGGCGATGACGTTCTTGGCCTTGGTGTTGAACAGGCCGATGGTCTTGATCTGCTCGCGCAGCGCCTCCTCGCCGAGATCGAGCATCTGTTGCGGCGTGATCACCTTCGCGAACAGCGGCCGCGTGGCCTTGTTGACGCCAACATCGGTCGCCTGCGCCGACAGCGCGACCGCGACCAGCAGCGTGTAGGGATTGACGTAGTCGAGCTCGGTCTGGGGCGACGGGTCGGCCTCGGCCAGGCGACGGTAGAATTCGAACGCGTCGGCGCGGTTCACAGCGCCTCGATCACGTCGCGCATCGCGTAGAGGCCGGCGGGCTGACCGTGAAGAAAGCGCGCCGCGGCGAGCGCACCACGCGCAAAGATCGCGCGGCTTTCGGCGCGGTGCGACAGGATCAATCGCTCGCCATCGCCGAGGAACATCACATCATGGTCGCCGGCCACCGTTCCGCCGCGGATCGCGGCATAACCGATCGCGCCCGGTTGGCGCGCCAGCCCGGTGCCCGATCGCCCTCGTTCCTCGCCGCTTTCGCCACCGCGCCCCGTGACCGCCGCCTGGCCAAGGTGGAGCGCGGTCCCCGACGGCGCGTCAGCTTTGTGGCGGTGGTGCGCTTCGACCACTTCGATATCCCATTGATCGGGCCCCAGCACCTTGGCCGCGCGCTCGACCAGATCGGCGAGCAGCGCCACCCCAAGCGAGGTATTGGCCGCGACCAGCACCGCAATCTCGCTCGCCGCGGCGGCGATGCGGCGCTCGGCGAAATCGTCGAGCCCGGTGGTGCCAATGAGGATCGGGATGCCCGCCGCGACCGCGCGATCGAGGCTCTTGCCAAGCGCGGCGGGCGACGAGAAATCGACCAGCACGTCGCCATGATCCTGGTCGATGGCGAAGCCGGGATCGGCGGCGACCGCCGCTGCGATCGCCTGGCCCATTCGGCCCTCGGGCGCGAACAGGGAGAGGCGGAGCGGTTGCTGGTCGGTGCGCATGGGGAGGGTGATGACGCAGCGGTCGACGCGGCGCAATGCCCGGCAACGAAATGCTCGCCTCGATCACCGCATCGCGCTTATCATTGCGATGAAGGAGTGAGCGATGGGCGAGCAGACGATCCTGATCGACCGGCGGTTCCGTGGACCACCCGACAGCGGCAATGGCGGCTATGTCGCCGGAATGCTTGCCAGGTCGCTCGGCGGATCGAACGTCGAGGTCACGCTTCGCGCCCCCCCGCCACTCGACACGCCGCTACGACTTGTGTCGCACGACGACGGCGCCGAATTGCTGTCAGGCGATGCGCTGATTGCGTCGGCGGTGCGAACAATAGTCGAGCTGGTGGTCCCGCCGCCGCCATCGGCCTCGCAAGCTAAAGACGCGGAGGCGCGGTTCAACGGATTCGAGCAGCATAGTTTCCCGGGCTGTTTTGTCTGCGGCCCCGAGCGCGGGGTAGGCGACGGCTTGCGAATCTTTCCGGGCGCGACCGGCCTTGAGGAAGAGCAAGTGGCGGGGATCTGGGCGCCCGACCTGAGCCTAACCGACGACGGAAGGCGGCTGGTCGTCGAACATGTCTGGGCTGCGCTCGACTGCCCGGGCTATTTCGCGGTGCGCGAGCAGGCTGGCGTGGCCGTGCTCGGGCGGATCGCGGCGAGCATCGACCGGATGCCGGAGATCGGCGAAGCGGTGATCGTTAGCGGATGGAGCGTCGCGAGCGAGGGACGAAAGCACCGAGCCGGGACCGCGCTTCATAATTGCGACGGCGAAACGCTTGCCATGGCCATCGCGACCTGGGTGACAATCGGTTAGGCCGGCTCAACGAACCGCGCGACGATATCGCGCGCCAGCCGCGCCGGACGGAGCGACGTGGCGTCAAGGCAGCACCAGCTCGACTTGACCTCGGCCAGGACGACCTCGCCGCGCTTGATCACGGTCGTGAACAGGGCTTTGGCGCCTTCGACCTTTTCCGCGATCACGTCGGCGACGACGATGTCGTCGAGGAAGGTCGGGCGGCGATAATTGATCTCGTGGCTCAATGCGACCCACAGGTGGCGCGCCACCGCCTCGGGCGGGGCAACAGTTTCCCAGAAGCGAATGACCGCTTCCTGGACCCACTGCAAATAGACGCTGTTGTTGACGTGCCCCATGTGATCGATGTCGTCGGGGACGATTCCGATCGGGTGATGATAGACTGCGGTGACCATGATGCATCGTGGCATAGCTGACATTAATGTCAATAAAATGAAGACCAGCTTGCGGTGAATCGGCGCGTGGCTAGGCTGTGGCGATGAACAACCGGAACAACATCGTCATCCTGACCGGCGCGGGGATCAGCGCCGAGAGCGGCCTCGCCACGTTTCGCGCCGCCGACGGGCTGTGGGAGGGCCACCGGGTCGAGAATGTTGCGACGCCCGAGGCGTTCGTCCGCGATCCCGCGCTGGTGCATCAATTTTACGACGCGCGGCGCGCGCGGCTGGCCGAGGTCGCGCCCAACGCCGCGCATCTCGCATTGACGCGGCTCGATGTGGAATGGCCTGGCGAATTGCTGATCGTGACGCAGAATGTCGACGACCTCCACGAGCGCGCCGGGGCCAAGCGGCTGCTCCACATGCACGGTGAATTGAACCGCGGCTGGTGTCTGCGCTGCAACGAACGGTTTGCGTGGAGCGGCGCAATGGGTGACGGCGCGGCCTGCCCGGGCTGCGACACGCGCGGCATGGTCCGCCCCGACATCGTCTGGTTTGGCGAGATGCCGTATGAGATGGAGACGATCGAGGCCGCCTTGATGAACGCCGACCTGTTCGTGTCGATTGGCACTTCGGGAGCGGTGTATCCGGCGGCGGGGTTTGTGCAGACCGCGCGCTATCGCGGCGCGTCAACGCTGGAGATCAACCTCGAGCCGAGCCAGGGCAGCATTTTCTTCGATGAGCGGCGGTATGGCCCGGCGGGGGTCGAAGTGCCGAAGTGGGTGGAGGAGTTGCTGGGCTAGTCCGCCCAATCGAGCCCGATGTCCTTGTACAGCCCGCGGTCCTCGTCCCAGCGCGGGTTCACTTTCACGTGCAGGAACAAATGGACCTTGCGGCCGAGATGCTCGGCGATCGCTTCGCGTGACGCCTGGCCGATTGCCTTCAAGCGCGTTCCGCCCTTGCCGAGGATGATCGCTTTCTGGCTGTCGCGCTCGATCAGGATCTGCTGGTGGATGACGGTCGATCCGTCCTTGCGATCTTCCCATTTCTCGGTCTCGACCGCCGACGAATAAGGTACTTCGGCGTGGAGCTGGAGGTAGAGTTGCTCGCGGGTCAACTCGGCCGCGACCATGCGGTCGGTCGCGTCCGAGAGCTGGTCGTCGGGGAAATGCCACGGGCTTTCGGGCATCGCGCCCGCCAACGCCGCCTTGAGGGCCGCGACCCCGTCGCCGGTGGTCGCCGAGACCATGAAGATCTCGTCGGGCTTGAGCCGCTCGCTGAGCTTGGTCGCGAACAGGAGCAGATCCTCCTTCTTGGCGATGTCGACCTTGTTGAGGACGAGGATCAGCGGTTCGGTGCGATTCTCGAGCCCTTCGAGCACTTGCTCGACGCGCGGGCCGACCTTGGCCGCGGCGTCGATCACCAGCACGAGCCGGTCGGCGTCTTCGGCGCCTTCCCACGCCGCCTTGACCATCGCCCGGTCGAGCCGGCGATGCGGGGTGAAGATGCCCGGCGTGTCGACCAGCAGCATCTGCGTCTGTTCGGCGATCGCAATCCCCATCAGCCGGGCGCGGGTGGTCTGCGCCTTGGGGCTGACGATCGCGACCTTCTGCCCGACGAGCGCGTTGACGAGGGTCGACTTGCCGGCATTGGGCGCGCCGAGCACGGCAACCAGGCCGCAGCGAGTGGTCACGTGATGTTCTCCAGCAAGGCGGCGGCGGCGGCGGTCTCGGCTTCCTGCTTCGAATCGCCCTCGGCCTCGGCCTCGCCGTGGCGGCCAAGGCTGACCTTGACGCGGAAGCGCGGGGCATGGTGCGGGCCGAAGCGGCTGACCAGTTCGTACAACGGCACGCCGAGGTTGCGCGCCGCGGCGACCTCCTGAAGCCCCGATTTGGGGTGCATCGGGGCGCGCTGCTGGCCGTCGAGCAGGTCCGCCCAATGGGTGCGGATAAAGCCTTGCGCGGCGTCGAGCCCCGAATCGAGGAAGAGGGCGCCGATCAGAGCCTCGACAACATCACCAACAACATTGTCACTCATGTTGGCCTGGTCATCGCGGGCCTGCTTGCCGAGCTTGATGTGGCGCGGCAGGTCGATCGCGCGGCCGACTTCGGCGCAGGTCTCGCGGGTCACTAGCGCATTGTAGCGGCGGCTCATCTTGCCTTCGGGCTCGGTCGGGAAGCGCTCATAGAGCCACGCCGCAACCACCAGCCCGAGCACGCGGTCGCCAAGAAACTCGAGGCGCTCATAGGTCTCGCCGCCATGGCTGCCATGGGTCAGCGCGCGATCGAACAGCCCGCTGTCGCGCGGCTGATAAGCGAGCAGCTTGGCGATCGCGCTCACGATGCGAAACTGCCGCCGATGCGATCGCTGCGAAGCGCGCTGAACCAGGTCCACGGCAGCAGCCATTCGGCGCTGCCATTGGTCGACCAGAAGCGCGCCCCGGCGCGGCCAACGACATGATCGAGCGGGACCAGCCCGACCCCGCCCTCGTAGGGTGAGAAGCGGCTGTCGAGACTGTCGTCGCGATTGTCGCCCATCATGAACAAATGGCCGGCGGGGACGGTGGTTTCGGGAACCTGGTCGGCGCGCGGGGTGTCGACCTGATCGAAGGTCAGATACGACCGCCCGCCGGGAAGGGTCTCGCGATAGGCAGGGAACAGGCAGTCCTGCCCGCCGTCGGCTCCAGCGCGGACCATCGGCGCCGCCCCCGGCACGACGCGGCACGGGCTGTTGGGGCTGACCGGGATCGCGACCAGGCCCGCCGACTGGCGCGGCAGCAGACGACCGTTGAGGATCACCGCCCCGTCGCGGACCGCGATGGTATCGCCGGGAAGCCCGATCACGCGCTTGACGAAATCGGTATCTTCCTGGCCCGGCGGGCGGAAAATGATGATGTCGCCGCGCTTAGGGTAATGCGCCAACACGCGGCCCTCGAACGAGGGAATCTGGCCCGGGAAGCTGAACCGCGAATAGCCGAACGGCCATTTGGCGACGAACAGATAATCGCCGATCCGCATCGTCGGCAGCATCGATCCCGAGGGAATGCTGAATGGCGCCACGATCAGGCTGCGGAGCAACCACGCGGCGAGCATGAACAGCGCCAGCGAGCGGATCAACGATGCGGCGCCGGGCTTGTCCGCCGGCTGGTCGGGGGTCGACTGGTCCATCGCCGCGGCCTTGGGCGAAGCGGCGGGGCAGCGTCAAGCGGGGATGGCTTTTGCCGGCCCAACCACTATCAGGCGGGACAATGACCCACCCCCCGCTCGACGTCGCCTGGACGGCGCTTCAATCGCTTGACGTCAAACCGCTCGCCGAGCTGTTCGACAGCGATGGCCAACGCGTCGCGGCTTGGTCCCGAACCGTCTCGAACATGCTATTCGATTTGTCCAAGACCCACCTCGACGCGGCGCTCGGCGCCGGCTTCGCCAAGCTGGCGGCGGCGGCGGGCTATGCGGCCAAGCGCGATGCCTTGTTTGGCGGCGAAATCGTCAACCTTAGCGAAGGACGACCCGCCACCCATGTCGCCGAGCGCGGGCAGGGCGCGGCGGCGGACAATCAACTCGCCGCGCAGCGCCACAGCCGGATGCGCAGCCTGATCGACGCGATCGAGGGCGGTGCGTTCGGCGAGATCGACGCGATTCTCCACATCGGGATCGGCGGGTCGGCACTCGGCCCCGAACTGGTGATCGATGCGCTGGGGCGCGATTCCGACCGCTATGACGTGCGCGTGCTCGCCAACATCGACGGCGAGGCGTTTGACGAAGCGGTCGGCGGGCTCGATCCGGCGACGACGCTGGTGGTCGCGGTATCGAAGACCTTCACCACGATCGAGACGCTGACCAACACCGACGCCGCCATCGAATGGCTCAAGGAGGGCGGAGTCGCGGACCCCCACGGCCAATTGATCGCGGTCACCGCCGCGCCCGAAAAAGCGGTCGACTATGGTATCGACGAGACCCGCGTGCTGCCGTTCGCCGAGGGGGTCGGCGGACGCTACAGCCTGTGGTCGTCGGTCGGGCTGTCGATCGCGCTCGCGCTCGGTTGGGGCGCGTTCGAAGAATTGCTCGAGGGCGCGGCCGAGATGGACCGCCACGTCCGCCTCAACGATGACAATGTCGCGCTGACCGCGGCGTTCACGGACTTGCTCTACGCGCAGATCAAGGGCGCCGAGACGCGCGCTGTATTTGCCTATGACGAGCGGCTGCGGCTGCTGCCCGACTATCTCCAGCAGCTCGAGATGGAATCGAACGGCAAGTCGGCAACCGCCGAGGGCGCGCCGCTGGACCGCAAGTCGGCGCCGATCACCTGGGGCGGGGTCGGGACCGATGGGCAACATGCGATGTTCCAATTGCTCCACCAGGGGACGCATCTGGTCCCGGTCGAATTTGTCGCCGTGATCGAGCATGAGGACAGCCTTGATCCGCGTCACCACTTATTGCTGCTCGGCAATTGCTTCGCCCAGGGCGCGGCCTTGATGGCGGGCAAGGCGAGCGACGATGCGGCGCGGGTTTATCCCGGCAATCGGCCGTCGACGACGATCCTGCTCGACCGGCTCGATCCGCGCACGCTCGGCGCGTTGCTTGCGTTCTACGAGCATCGCACCTTTGCCAATGCAGTGCTGCTGGGGATAAACCCGTTCGACCAGTTCGGGGTCGAACTGGGCAAGGAAATGGCCAAGAGGCTCGACGATGACGAGGCGCGCAAGACGCTCGATCCGTCGACCCGGGCGCTGATCGAAAGGGCCGGACTGTGAGCGAGACCGAGGTGGACCTGTTCGTGATCGGCGCTGGATCGGGCGGGGTCCGCGCGGCGCGGATCGCGGCCGGTCACGGCGCGCGCGTCGCGGTGGCCGAGGAATTTAGGGTCGGCGGGACCTGCGTCATCCGCGGCTGCGTGCCCAAGAAATTGCTCGTTTATGGCGCGCATTTCGCCGAGGACCTCGACGATGCCGCAATGTTCGGCTGGGACGTCCCGACCAAGCGCTTCGACTGGCCGGTGCTGCGCGACAATGTGCTCGCCGAAGTCGGTCGGCTCGAAGGGCTGTACGAACAGACGCTCGGCACCAACAAAGTCGAGATCGTTCACGAGCGCGCGGTGCTCACCGACGCGCACATGGTGCGCCTCGCCAGCGGCCGAACGATTCGCGCCGGCAAGATCCTGATCGCTACCGGGGCGCGGCCGTTCATGCCGCCGGTCACGGGGATTGAACATGCGATCAGCTCGAATGAGGTGTTCCTCCTCGAAACCATGCCCAAGCGGATCGTGATCGCCGGCGGCGGCTATATCGCCAATGAATTTGCCGGGATTTTCCACCAGTTCGGGGCGCATGTCATGGTGGTCAATCGCGGCGATGCGATCTTGCGCGGCTATGACGAGCAGATGCGCGACCGCTTGCTCCAGATCTCGATGACCAAGGGGATCGAGTTCCGCTTCAATTCAAACTTCGAGACGATCGAGAAACGCGGCGACGGGTCGCTGCTGCTGCACATGGCCGGCTGCGACAATATCGAGGCCGATGCCTTGCTGTTCGCGACCGGGCGGAAGCCCAATGTCGAGGGGCTTGGACTCGAAGCGGCGGGGGTCGAACTGGGCGAGCGTGGCGAGATCAAGGTTGACGACAACAGCCGGACCAACGTCGGGTCGATTTTCGCGGTCGGCGACGTCACCGATCGCATCCAGCTGACCCCAGTCGCGATGCGCGAGGGTCATGCCTTTGCCGACAGCCAGTTTGGCGGCACGCCGTGGAGCGTCGATTATGCCAATGTCCCCAACGCGGTGTTCTGCCATCCGCCGATTGCCGGGGTCGGACTGACCGAAAGCGAGGCGCGCAACAAGTTCGGGCAGGTCAAGACATTCACCAGCGATTTCCGGCCGATGAAGAAAGTCCTTGCCGGGCGCAACGAGCGCT
>JAJAYY010000214.1 GCA_026785965.1 Sphingomonas bacterium | reverse complement strand
GTGCACCAGAAAATATCGTCCTCACGGTGGTCGAACACCCAGTCGAAGGTCGCCGCCGCCCAGGTCGCATAGCCGCCGGTGGTATGGACTACGCCCTTGGGTTTGCCGGTCGATCCCGAGGTGTAGAGGATGAACAACGGATCCTCGGCGGCCATCACTTCGGCCGGGCAATCGGGCGACAGCGCGCCCTGCTCATCTTCCCAGCGGAGGTCGCGCTGCGGGTGCCACGCGATCTCGGCGCCGGTGCGGGCAACGACGATCACGCGCTCGACCGCGCCGCCGGCCAGCGCGCAGGCGGCGTCGACATTGGCTTTTAGCGGGATGCGCTTGCCGCCGCGCACCCCTTCGTCGGCGGTGATCACGATCCGCGCGCCGCAATCCCCGATCCGCCCGGCGAGGCTTTCGGGACTGAACCCGCCGAAGCACACCGAATGGACCGCGCCAATCCGCGCGCAGGCGAGCATCGCCGCCGCAGCCTCGGGGATCATCGGCATGTAGATCATCACGCGGTCATGCCGCGCGACGCCCTCACGCTTGAGCAGATTGGCGAAGCGGCCGACGAGGTCGTGAAGTTGGGCGTAGGTCAGCGTGCGCCCGTCACCAGGCTCGTCGCCTTCGAAGATGATCGCAACCTTGTCGCCGCGCGTGCCAAGGTGGCGATCGAGACAATTGGCGGCGAGATTGAGCTGCCCGTCGGCGAACCAGTTGATGTGGAAGTCGGCCTGGTCGAACGACCAGTCGCCGGCCTGCTTGGGCGGCTTGACCCAGTCGAGCCTTTTGGCCTGGCCCAGCCAGAAGGCGTCGGCGTCGACCGCCACCTCTTCGCGCAGGGCCTGCAGCTCGGCGGCCCCGATACGCGCCGTAAAGCCAGTCGGGACGGCGTGGACTTCGCTCATAGGCCGCGCGCCATGTCGATCACGAAGCGGTAGCGGACGTCATTCTTGAGCAACCGCTCATAGGCTTCGTTGACCTGGCTCATTTCGATGAACTCGCAATCGGGATGAACGCCATGCTGGCCGCAGAAATCGAGCATTTCCTGGGTTTCGGTTATGCCGCCGATCAGCGAGCCGGCGAGCGTCTTGTTGCCCATGATCAGCGATCCGCCGTGGATCGACGGCAAGGGCGCGATCGCCCCGACCATCACCATCGTCCCATTCGGCGTGAGCAGCGCCAGATAGGGGTTGAGGTCGTGCGCCACCGGGATGGTGTCGAGGATGAAGTCGAAGCGTCCCGCGGCGGCCGCCATCGCTTCGCCATCGGTCGATAGCAGGACATCGTGCGCGCCCAGCTCTCGCGCGTCGCCGCCCTTTTCGGGGCTGGTGGTGACCATCGTCACGTGCGCACCCATCGCGTGCGCCAGCTTGACCCCCATGTGGCCGAGCCCACCGAGCCCGACCACCGCAACCTTGCTGTCCTTGCCAACGCCGAATTTGCGGAGTGGCGAGTAAGTGGTGATCCCCGCGCAGAGCAAAGGCGCCGAGCGGGCGATGTCGAGGCTGTCGGGAAGCTTGAGCACGAATTCGTCGCGGCACACGACCTGGGTCGAATAGCCACCTTGGGTCAACGTCCCGTCATGCTTGTCGACCGCGCTGTAGGTCATCGTCATGCCCTGTTCGCAGAACTGCTCGGTGCCGGCCCGGCACGGCGCGCATTGCTTGCAGCTGTCGACGATGCATCCGATCGCGACCTTGTCGCCAATTTTATGGCGGGAAACCTTGGCGCCCACATCGGTGACGGTGCCGACGATTTCATGCCCGGGCACCATCGGATAGCGGCTCATGCCCCAATCGTTCCGCGCCATATGCAGGTCCGAATGGCAGATGCCGGCATGGCTGATCTGGATCGCGACGTCGTCGGGGCGAAGATCGCGCCGCTCGAACGCCATCGGCTTGAGCGGCTGATCGGCGGCATCGGTGCCCCAACCCTTGGCTTGCGTCGGCATATCACGATCTCCTGTTTCGGTTAGCGGGCGCGGGCGATCACTCCCTGCGCCTGGATGAGGTGGGGGCGGTCGACCATTCGGCCCGCGATCGACAGCACGCCAGCTGCAGGATCGGCCTCGAACGCGGCGACCACCGCGCGGGCGTGGGCCAGCTCGAACTCGGACGGGGTGAAGGCGGCATTGATCGCCGCGACCTGGCCGGGATGGATCGCGAGCTTGCCGGTAAAGCCCTCCGAAGCGCCGGCGCGCGCCTCGCGCTCAAGCCCTTCCGGATCGCGGAAATCGGCGAACACGCCGTCGACCGGCTGGACCCCGGCGGCGACCGCCGCGGCGAGGGTCAGCGAGCGCGCCAATTTGTAGGTGAAGGCGAGCTCGCCATCGGAGCCATATTTGCCCGATGCGCCAAGCGCAGCGGACAAATCCTCGGCGCCCCAGCTCATTGCCGCGAGCGGGGACTTGGCATCGCGATAGGACAACAGCCCGAACAGGCTCGCCGCGGTTTCGGTGACGATCGCGTGGATCGGGACATTGCCGGTGCGGTGGGCGAGCTGGATGACGTCGGCGCCGCTTTCGGCCTTGGGCAGCACGATCCCGCACATGTCGGCCGAGGCGAGCAATTTGAGATCGGCCTTGAGCTCGCCCGATCCGAGCGGGTTAATCCGCACCCACCAACGTGGGCCGCCCGAGCGCGCGGGGAGGTTCTTGAGGATCTCGCGCGCGGCGGCCTTGCGGTCGGAAACGACGCTATCCTCAAGGTCGAAGATCAACGCATCGGCCTCGCTGGCGAGCGCTTTCGCGATCTTTTTCTCGCTGTCGGCGGGGACGAACAGCCAACTGCGCGGCGGCGGGGCGACGGTCATGCCGGGGTCCGCGCGATCAGCGCCGAGCGGGTGCAGCGGCACACCAATTCGCCGCGCTGGTTGAAGCTGTGATGATCCCAGGTGACGATTCCCGCGGTCGGGCGCGACTTGCTGTCGCGCACCGCGATGACCGTACTCTCGCTGCGCAGCGTGTCGCCGACGAACACCGGGGCGGGGAAGGTCAGCGCATCATAGCCGAGGTTGGCGATCAGCGTGCCGAGCGTCGTATCGCTGACCGATACCCCGACCATCAACCCGAACGTGTAAATCGAATTGACCAGCGGCCGGCCAAATTCCGACGCCGCCGCGACCTCATGATCGAGGTGCATCGGCTGCGGATTGTGAGTCAGTGCCGAGACCAGGACATTGTCGGTCTCGGTGACGGTGCGGGTGACGGCATGGGCGATCGTGTCGCCGACTTGCCATTGTTCAAAAAAGCGTCCGGGCATGGCCTTGCTCTAGGCGCGCAAGGGAGTGATTGCCAAGCGCTCTAAAGGCGGTGGCGCTGCAGCCGGGCCTTTAATTCGCACATCCCGATCCGCTCGACCGCGCCGTTGGGGTCCGATGATCGGACGACGTTGGCGATGTGGCCGATCATCTGGCCGACGATGTCGACCGACTGGAGCGCGACCGAATGACGCATGATCACCCCCATGTCGGCGGCGAGCTCATCGCCCATCGCGTCGAGCAAGCGGCGGGCATATTCGAGTTCCTCGGCGAGGCGGAGCTGCAATTCGTCCTCGCTCGGGACGAGCGCGGCGGGAAGCGGCGGCGGATCGCGACGGATCGAGCGCTTGGCACCCTCCGAAGAGTGGTCGACGGTACCGAGCGAGTCCCACGGCGCCTGCGACTGGCGCAAATGCTCCGGTGCGCCAAAATGTTGCTGCCCGCTCAATCCATCATCCTCCCCAGGAAGAGCATGCATAGCAAAGCGACCGTAAACAAAGCATTTTAGATCCGAAATGGAAGCAATAATTCGGCCGCCGCCTCGGTGATCGCGGCGCCGTCGAGGCGGTAAGCGGCGTAGAGATCGGCGAGATTGCCGGTCTGGCCGAAGCGATCGACCCCCAATGGCGCGACCCGCTGCCCGATTACGCCGCCGAGCCACGACAATGAGGCGGGCGCGGCGTCGCACAAGGTGACCAGCCCGGCGCCGGGGGCAAGCCGGGCGAGGAGGGTTTCGACGTGGCTCGGGGCGCGCTGCCCACGCCACCGCTTGGCCTGTGCCGCGGTCCAGCCGCGGTGGAGCAGATTGGGCGAGGTGACGCTGAGCAGACCGAGGCCGGGCAGGTCGGCGCTAAGTTCCTCCCATGTCGCCAGCGCCTCGGGCATGATCGCCCCCATCGCGACGATCGCGGCTTCGGCCCGATCGCCCGGGGGCTTGAGCCAGTAACCGCCGGCTAGCGCGTCGGCCTTCCACGCATCGTCGCTGCGTTCGACCTGGGCGATCGATCGGGTCGACAGGCGCAGGTAGGTCGATTCGCCGTCGGGCGAGTCGATCAGCCGAAACGCTTCCTCGATCATCGCCGCCAGCTCATCGGCGAAGGCGGGTTCGTAATGGCGCAGCCCGGGCTGGCCGAGCGCGATCAGCGGCGGGTTGATCGACTGGTGCGCGCCGCCTTCGGGGCCAAGCGTGATGCCCGACGGGGTCGCGACCAGCAGGAACCGCGCGTCCTGATAACAAGCGTAATTGAGGCTATCGAGCCCGCGGGCGATGAACGGATCATACAGCGTCCCGACCGGAAACAGCCGCTCGCCGAACAGATCGCCCGACAGGCCGAGCGCCGCCAACATCAGGAAAAGATTGGATTCGGCGATGCCAAGCTCGATGTGCTGGCCATGAGTTGTCGCGGCCCATTTTTGTGCACTCGCAATCTTTGCAGCAGCGAAAACGTCCTTATTCTCGCGCCGTTTGAACAGCCCACGCTGGTTGACCCACGCGCCGAGGTTGGTCGAGACGGTGACGTCGGGCGAGGTGGTGACGATGCGGTCGGCGAGCTCGCCGCCACTTCGTGAAAGGTCGAGCATGATCTTGCCGAACGCCGCCTGCGTCGCTTGCTCATCGCCGGTCGGGACGGCAATCGCGGGGATCGCGACCCGGCCGAAGTCGCGGCCGCGCTTGTCGCGAAGGATGCGGCTTTGCTCGACCAATGCCTTGACCGCGGGAAGCGCGTTGGCGCCGATGCCCGCATACGGCTCCCACTCTTCGCCCTCGGTTATGCCCATGCTGTCGCGCAGCGCGTGCGCCTGGGTCGGGTTCATCAGCCCCGAATGATTGTCCTTGTGGCCCGCAAACGGCAGCCCGAAACCCTTGATCGTCCACGCCACGAACAGCGTCGGGACATCGTCCTGCGCGGCATCGAACGCCTCGATCAACGACTCCATGCAATGACCGCCGAGATTGTTCATCAGGCT
>JAJAYY010000213.1 GCA_026785965.1 Sphingomonas bacterium | reverse complement strand
GTCCGGTCGCGGCGCCCGCCGCCACCGCGCCAGTCGCAACGGCGCCAGCATTGGCCCCAGCGCCGCGCCGGTCGACCGTGAGACGCCCGGCACCGGCCGCCGCCCCGCCGTCGTCACCGGCGTCGAACAGCATTGCGCCAGCAACCGCGACGACCAACGCCAATTGATATTCAGCGGCGCGACAGCCGAGCGCTGTCAGCGTTGCGTTCGACCACCAAAGCCAGAGAGACAAGCCCGTGACGCGTTTGACATTTCTTCTTCCGCTGGCCGCCTTGGGGCTGGTCGCGCTGACCCCGGCGAGCGCGCAACGCCGCCCGGCGACCCCCGAGCAGCGCATCGAGCGGCTCGAAAAACAGGTCCGCCAAGTCCAGAAACAGGTGTTCCCCAAAGGACAACCCGCCGACACGGCGGGGTTCATCGATGATCCCGCCGCGACCCAGGCGAGCGTCGGGGCGCTGATCTCTCGGCTCGATTCGATCGAGCGGCAGATGGCCGAGCTGACGCGCGCGAGCGAGGAAAACGGCAATCGCACCGCAGTGATGGAAGCCGATCTGGCGCGGCTGCGCGCCGATTATGACCGCCGCCTGCGGGCGATCGAAAATGGCGCTGCAACGGCGTCCGATCCGTCGTCCGAAGCCGCGAGAGAGGTCAGCGATCCGGTCCCGCCCGCGCCGCAGCCCAAGATCGAGACCGCGCGCGACCTTCAGCTGGCCGCTCCGGCGGCCGCCGCCGCCCCCGCCGAAGCGGCCTATGACAAGGGCTACAGGCTGTGGACCGCAGGCCGGCATGACCAGGCGATCACGGCGCTCAAGGCGATGATCAAGGCCTATCCCGAGCACCGCCGGGTGAGCTGGGCGCACAATCTGGCCGGGCGGGCGATGCTCGACAAGGGCCAGCCGCGCGCCGCAGCCGAGGAATTGCTCGCCAATTATCGCCGCGATCCCAAGGGCGAGCGGGCGCAGGACAGTCTGTTTTATCTTGGCCAGTCGCTGATCAAGCTCAAGCAGCCGAGCCAGGCGTGCAAAGCCTATGCCGAGCTTGAGGATGTCTATGGCGGCGCGGTGCGCGCACCGCTGCGCCAATTGCTCCCGGCGGCCAAGGCCGAGGCCCAGTGCGGCTGACATGACTGAGGCGGCGGACGCGGTCCAGCGCTTCGCCGCCGACCTTGCCGCGCTCGGCGATTTCCCCGGCACGCTCGGGATTGCGGTGTCGGGTGGCGCCGACAGTGTGGCGCTGCTGTTGCTCGCGCACGCCGCGATGGGCGGCCGGATCCGCGCCGCGACGGTCGATCACCGGCTGCGCCCCGAAGCCGCCGCCGAGGCACTGGCAGTGACGGCGACCTGCGCGCAACTGGGCGTTCTGCACGACACGCTGACGGTCGAATGGGACAAATCTCCGACCGCCAATGTGCAAACTCGGGCGCGAGCGGCGCGCTATGCCTTGCTTGGGGAGTGGGCGCGCGAGCACCGGCTGAGCGCGGTGATGACCGCGCACCATGCCGACGACCAGGCCGAGACCCTGTTGATGCGACTGGCACGCGGATCGGGCGTGGCGGGACTGGCCGGAGCGCGCGCAGTGGCCCGGATCGGCGCGCTGACGGTGCTTCGTCCGCTGCTCGGCTGGCGGCGCAGCGAGTTGCGCACGATCGTCGATCAGGCGCGAATCGACCCCGCCGACGATAAATCCAATCGCGACCCGCGCTTCGACCGCGTTCGAATGCGGGAAATGCTGGCGGCGGCGACTTGGGCCGACCCGCTGCGCCTCGCCGCGAGCGCTTCGCACCTCGCCGCAGCCGAGGAAGCGCTATGCTTCATTGCCGATCGACTTGCCGAAGAGCGACTCACCGTCACCGGTGACAGGCTGGAAATCGACGCATCGGGGCTGCCGCGCGAGCTTCAGCGGCGGTTGCTGGTGCGGGCGCTAACCCAAGCCGGCGAGCGCGACCTGCGCGGCCCCGAGGTCGAGCGGCTGCTCGACGCGCTCATTGCGGGAAACACTGCGACCCTGGGCTCGTCCAGGCTCAGCGGAGGAACGCCGTGGCGGCTTGGACCGTGCCCGCCGCATCGCCAGCATTGTTGAGCGGCTCATCCTACCCTATCTTAAGCATCAAGGGCGCACGATCGCGCCGAGGATAGGATGAGCATGAACGAGAATAAGCCGGGCAATCCGTGGGCCAAGTCGCTGATGATCTGGATGGCGGTGCTGTTCGGGCTCGTCCTGATGGTGCAGATGTTCGACGGTGGCCGCGCCACCGCAGGCGCGGCGATGCCTTATTCGCAATTCGTCAAGGAAGTGAATGAAGGCAATGTCCGGTCGGTGACGATCGCGGCGGCGCAGACGGGCAATTCGGCGATCGCCGGGACGCTTGAGGGTGGCAAGACCTTTTCGACCACCGCGCCGGCCGACGCCAACGTCTCCGACCGGCTGATCGCCAAGGGCGTCGCGGTCCAGGTCAAGGCCGAGGAGCAATCCTCTTTCTGGCTGATCCTGCTGTACCAGTCGATGCCGTTCCTGCTGATCCTGGGGATCAGTTTCTTCGTCATGCGCCAGATGCAGAAGAATGCCGGCGGCGGGGCGATGGGTTTTGGCAAGAGCCGCGCCAAGATGCTGACCCAGAAAGAAGGCCGGGTGACGTTCGAGGATGTCGCCGGGATCGACGAAGCGCGCGAGGAGCTTGAGGAAATCGTCGAATTCCTCAAGGACCCGGGCAAGTTCGCGCGGCTTGGCGGCAAGATTCCCAAGGGCGCGCTGCTGGTCGGAGCGCCGGGCACCGGCAAGACCCTGCTCGCCCGCGCCATCGCCGGCGAGGCGGGGGTGCCATTCTTCACCATTTCGGGGTCGGACTTTGTCGAGATGTTCGTCGGGGTCGGCGCTTCGCGAGTCCGCGACATGTTCGAACAGGCCAAGAAGACCGCTCCGTGCATCGTCTTCATCGACGAGATCGACGCTGTCGGGCGCCATCGCGGCGCCGGGCTTGGCAATGGCAATGACGAGCGCGAACAGACCTTGAACCAGTTGCTAGTCGAAATGGACGGGTTCGAGGCCAACGAAGGCATCATCATCATCGCCGCGACCAACCGTCCCGACGTGCTCGACCCGGCCCTGCTCCGCCCGGGCCGCTTCGATCGCCAGGTGATCGTCCCGCGCCCCGACATCGACGGGCGCGAGCAGATCCTTGGCGTGCACATGAAGCGGGTCCCGCTCGCCCCCGACGTCGATCCG
>JAJAYY010000212.1 GCA_026785965.1 Sphingomonas bacterium | reverse complement strand
CACCAACTCACCCTGGTCCTTGGGCAGACCGAGTGCGGCGCCGATATTCTCGTCCAATGGCTGGAGGCCGACGCCGAGGTAGCCGCGCTGCGGCGCCTGGCCTCGGCGCAGCGATTCGATCACCGGCCTGGCCGCCTCGGCGGGAATGGCGAGGCCGATCCCGACGCTGGCGCCGGTCGGCGAGATCAGCGCCGAATTAATGCCGATGACGTTGCCCATCATGTCGAACATCGGGCCGCCCGAATTGCCCATGTTGATGCTGGCGTCGGTCTGCAGATAACGATCGTAGGCGCCCGAACCGGTGATCCCGCGATGAAGCGCGGAGATGATTCCGGCGGTAACGGTACCACCCAGCCCGTAAGGATTGCCGATCGCGATCACCCAGTCGCCGACCCGGACGCGGGTTGAATCGCCGAAATTGACGAACGGCAGGTTCGACCCCTCGATCTTGAGCAAGGCAAGGTCGGAGGCCGCGTCACGGCCGACGATGCGCGCGCTATATTCCTTGCGGTCGGTGAGGATCACGGTGACGCTGTCGACCGTGCCGTTGCCGCTCGCGCTCTGGATTAGGTGGTTATTGGTGACGACATAGCCATCGGGCGAAATGATGAAGCCCGAGCCGAGCGAGCCGGTCTCGCGAGTCTGCGGCGACGCGCCGCCGCTGCCGCTGCCGCCACGACCGCTGCCGCCTGGAGCGGCTTCGCCGCCGAAGCGACGGAAAAATTCCTCGAACGGATCGGCCTGGCCGCGCACCGCGATGCGCTGTTTGGTCGAGATATTGACGACTGCCGGCTGGAGCCGCGCTGCGAGATCGGCAAAAGAACCCGGTGCGCCGGGGCGAGGTGCCAGCGACGCGGGGGCATTTTGCGCGACCTGCGCCCCGGCCTGACCGGTGGCGACGGAGAAAGCAGTTCCTCCAAGCAACAGCGCGGCGGCGACACCATAGGCGTAACGCACGATCGGGGACTCCTTAGCAAAACTCATTCTTTACCCTTCGCTTGGCTGGCGTAATGGAGCGACGCTAGGTCAAGCGCATGAACGCGAATTGAACCGCGCCGGTCCCTAGCGTCCAGTAAATTCCTTCAAATACTCGTTGCTCGGCGACAAAATGACCGTGGTCGGCGAGGGTTTGCCCCCGTCGGTGCCGAGGAAGGTCGTCTCATACGACTGCATGGCGCGATAGAAATTGTAGAAGTCGGCGTCACGGCCAAAGCTGGCGGCATAGGTCTTGGCGGCTGCGGCATCGGCTTCGGCGCGAATGATCTGCGCCCGCTTGGCGCCCTCGGCACGGATCGAGCGCGCTTCCTGCAGGCGCGCCGATTTCATCCGCTCATAGGCCGACTGAAGCGGAGTGCCGTCGGGCAGATCAGCCTTCTTGATCCGCACGTCGATAATTTCGGCGCCATATTGGCGAGCGACCCGGTTGAGTCCGGCGCGGACATTGTCCATCACGCCTTCGCACTCGGGCGACAGCAACAAAGCAAACGGGCGCTTGCCAAGCTCATTGCGCAACTGCGAGCCGAGAATTGGCTTGAGCGCGAGCTCGACATTTTCTTCCGAGCGAGCAGCGATGTACATCCTGAGCGGATCGACGATGCGATAGCGCGCGAAGGCATCGACCTCGAGCCGCAGCTGATCGGTCGACAGCACCTGCTGGCGCTCCATGTCGACGTCGCGAACGCGCTTGTCGATCCATACGAAGTTTTCGGCGAAGGGGATCCGCCAGGTTAGCCCTGCGCCGTCCGAGCCGAAGCTTTGGCCGGGTTCGAAGCGATTGACGATCCGCACCGGCTTGCCGAAGCGGACGACGATCCCCTGGCTAGTTTCGGGAACGATCTTGAACGTGCTGAGCAGCACAAGGAGAGCGATCAGCGCGATGATGCCACTGAACAGCGGGCGGCGGCGAATGCGGTCGATCATTGACCGCCTGCCTTCGGCGCGCTGCGCCTGAGTTCATTGAGCGGCAAATAGCTTTGCACGCCCGGCGCCTCGATGATTGTCTTGTCGACCTTTTGCAGAACCCGCTCCATCGTTTCATAATACATGCGCCGCTTGGTCACCTGCGGGGCTAATTTATACTGGTCATAGACCTTGTCGAACGCGGTCGCTTCGCCCTGCGCCTTCTGACGCAGCTGAAGCGCGTAGGCATTGGCCTGGTTGATATAGCTGCCCGCCTCCTGCTGCGCCGCGGTGTCTTCCTTGAAGGCGTCATTGACCGCCGCGGGCGGATCGGCCTGCTTGACCGCGACGCCCTGGATCAGGACCCCGGAGCGATAGCCGTCGAGCGTCTGCTGCATTTCCTCGGCGACGCGCGATTCAATCTCGCCGCGGCGGTTGCCGATCGCATCCTGCAGGCTGACTTGGGCGATGGCTGCGCGCATCGCGCTTTCGGCAACCTGCTTGATGGTGTCGTCGGGCTGCGCGAGCTCGAACAAATATTGTTCGGGATTGCGGATGTTCCAGCGCACTTGATAGGCGATATCGATGATGTTCTGATCGCCGGTCAGCATCAAGGTTTCCTCGGCCGCCGAACCGAGCGTGACTTCGCGGATATTCTCGACGTCGATCTTCTTCACCCGATCGAACGGCGATGGCAGGGTCAACCCGATGCCCGGCGATAGCGTGTGGCTGTAGCGGCCGAAGCGCGTGACGACGCCACGTTCCTCAGGCGCAATCCGGTGCATCGTGGTCGACACCAGCCAGAACAGGACGAAGCCGATCAGCCCCCAGTAAAAGAAGCGCGGATTGGTCGGGACGCTGCTTCCACCGCCCGAACCGCCGCCCGATCCGCCGAAGCGGTCGCGATTCTTGCGCAGGAAATCGTCGAGCGAGCTGACCGTGCTTCGGCCGCCCGTCGATTGCGATCCGTCGGTGCCGCGCTTAGGCGGGTTACCCCATGGGCCCGACGGCGGAGGGGTCGGTTCGTCACCGCCGTCGCCGCCGCCAGCACTGCTTAAGCCCCATGGGCCCTTCTTGTCGTTGAACAGGATGCGACTGCGCGCGCCCCAACCCTGGAAAATACTCATAGTCCCTTAATAGGGCGCCGTGCGGCGAAAAACAGTGCCGCCGGTCGAAAAGCCGATTATGGGCGCAGCGCATGGCTCATGATCCCTCGCTGTCGGCGCTGATCGCGCACCCCGACTTCGCGCGGATCCGATCGAGCAAACTCAAAGGCGACATCGCCGCGCTGGTGGTCGACGCGAGCGGGATTGGCCCGGACGAGCGCAACGCACTTGAAACGCGGGTCAGGCAGGCGGCGATGGCGATCGAAGGCGTGCGCGAGGTGCGCGTTGCGCTGACTAGTTCGCGGCCCGAGCGCAAGATCGTCGCGATCGGATCGGGCAAGGGCGGGGTCGGCAAGTCGACCGTCGCCGCCAACCTCGCGGTCGCGCTGGCCCGGATGGGCAAGCGCGTCGGGATGATCGATGCCGACATTTACGGACCGTCGCAGCCGACCTTGCTCGGCGCGCATCAGCGTCCCTTGGTCGAGAAGCAGCATCTGATTCCCGTCGCGGGCGCAGGCGGGGTGCGATTGCTTTCGATCGGCCAGCTGGTGCCGCCGGGACAGGCGCTGGCGTGGCGAGGGCCGATGGCGTCGGGCGCGCTGGCGCAATTGATCGATGGCGAGTGGGGCGACACCGAGATTTTGCTGGTCGACCTGCCGCCCGGGACCGGCGACGTCCAGCTGTCGCTGGCTCAGAAAGCGCGGCCCGACGGCGCGGTGATCGTCTCGACCCCGCAGGACCTGGCGCTGATCGACGCGACCCGCGCGATCGACCTGTTCGGCAAGACTGGGACACCGGTGCTCGGGCTGATCGAGAATATGGCGGGCTATAGCTGCCCGCATTGCGGCGAGGTCAGCGACCCATTCGGAAGCGGCGGCGCCGAAGCCAGCGCGGCGGCGCTCGGCATCGCCTTCCTTGGGCGTTTGCCGCTGTCGTCGAGCCTGCGCGAAGCGTCGGACGCGGGCACACCGCCCGCGGCGAACGAGGGTCCGGCCGCCGACGCCTTTGCCGACCTGGCGCGGCGCGTGCTCGATCAACTGGAGACAATTGCGCGCTGAAGCATTGGTGCGGACGAAGGAGATCACCATGCCGCTGACGCGTGACGATGACATTGCCGACTTGCTTCAGAACGCGCGGACGATCGCGATGATCGGCGCTTCGGACCGGCCCGACCGCGCCAGCTACGGCGTGATGAAGTTCCTCCAGGACCAGGGCTATCGCGTGATCCCGGTCAACCCGCAGATCACCGGCGAGCATGTCCACGGCGAGTATGTGTGGCGCGAGCTGTCGCAGATTGGCGAGCCGATCGACATCGTCGACATCTTCCGCCGGCCTGATGCGGCGGGCGAAGCGGTCGACGAGGCGATTGCCGCCGGAGCCAAGGCAGTGTGGATGCAATTGGGCGTGATCAACGAGGACGCCGCAGCGCGCGCCGAAGCGGCCGGCCTCAAGGTGGTGATGGACCATTGTCCGAAGATTGAATTTGCAAGGCTCGGACTGAAGCAGATCGGCGCTGCGGCTTAGGCCGACGCCACCGTCATTTCGGGAACGAGCAGGGTCGGGCTGTCGACCCCGCGGCGAAGACGGAGATCGGTGGCGGGTTCGAGCGAGGCGAACATCGCCCTTAGATTGGAGGCGATGGTGATTTCACCGACCGGTGCGCCGATTTCGCCATTGATGACGATGAACCCCGCCGCGCCGCGCGAATAATCGCCGGTCAAGCCGTTGACGCCCTGCCCAATCAGTTCAGTGACGAGAATGCCGTGCTTGATGTCGGCGATCATCGCCTCGCGGCTGCGCGAGCCCGGCGCGATGATGAGGTTTGACGGGCCAGCGCCCGGCGCGCCCGAAACGCCGCGCACCGCATGCCCAGTCGGCGCAATGCCAAGCTGACGCGCGGCGGCGCTGTCGGCGAGCCAGGTGGTGAGCACGCCGTCGGCGACAAGGTCGAGTGGGGCGGTGGCAAGCCCTTCGCCGTCGATCGCGCGGCTGCGCAGTCCGCGTTGGCGCAGCGGATCGTCGTGGATCGTGATGCCTTTGGCGAACAGTCGGGTGCCAAGCGCGTCGAGCAGGAAGCTCGACTGGCGGGCGATCGCGCCGCCGCTGATCGCGGCGATGAAATGACCGAGTAAGGTGGTCGCAACGCGCGGGTCGAACAGGATCGGCATCATCCCGCCGGCGATGCGGATCGGATTGACTCGGGCAACCGCGCGCTCGCCGGCGCGGCGACCGATTTCCTCGGCGCTTTCCAGATCGGCCAAGTGTCGCGCCGAGTGCCAGCCATAGTCGCGCTGCATGGTGCTGCCCGATCCGGCGACAACGCTCGCCGAGCAACTGTAGCCGGTAGCGCGGGTGGCGTGCGAAAAGCCGTGGCTGGTGGCGACCGCAAATGTCGCCGCCGAGGCCGACGCGCTGCCTCCATTGGAGTTGGTGACCCCGGCGATCGCGCGCGCGGCATCCTCGGCGGCGAGGGCGCGCGCTCGAAGCTCGGCGGGATCGGGATCGCCGCCATCGTCGAGGTCAAGGTTTGCAGGCGCTGCTTTGGCCAGCAGTTCTTCAGGCGCAAGCCCGGCGAATTGATCCTCGGGGGCTTCGGCGGCCATTGCCAGCGCCCGATCGACCAGCGCCGACAGCGCGTCGCTCGACAAGTCCGACGAAGCGACCCCGGCATGGCGTTGGCCGATGAACAGGCGCAGCCCGATCTCCTCGCCCTCGGCGCGGCTGACATCTTCGAGCGCCCCCAATCGCACCCCGACCGAGGTCGAGCGATCGCCGACATAGACCGCGTCGGCGGCGTCGGCGCCTTTGCGCTTGGCCTGGTCGATCAGGGCGGCGAGCTTGTCGCGAGCGGCAGCGGGGTCAAGCATGGCGAGGCGACTAGGCGGTCAGGCCGCGCCCGACAAGCCAATCACGAGCAAGCCGAGGAACAGCAATAGCCCGGCGAAGCGGTTCGACCGGAACAGTGCCAGCGCGGCGGCGCCGTCGGACGGGTTGGTGCGCGCGATTTGGTGCGCGAGATGGAGCGCCACAGGAAGCAGCGCGGCGAGCGCCAGCGGCTGCGGGCGAACTGCCCAGATCGCTCCCGCCCAACCAGCGAGCGCGAGCGCATAGAAAATGGCGATGCCGAGCCTGGCGCGATCGCCGAGCGCGCGGGCGCTCGACTTGACCCCGACCAGCGCGTCATCCTCAATATCCTGGATCGCATAAAGCGTGTCGTAACCGATGACCCAGAAGATGCTTCCCGCCCATAGCAGCAAAGCGGGCCATTCGAAGCGGTCGGTGACCGCCGGCCAACCAACCAGCGCCCCCCACGAAAACACCAGCCCGAGCCACGCCTGCGGCCACCAGGTGATGCGCTTCATATAGGGATAAGCAGCGACGGGCGCGAGGCTGAGCAAGGCGACGACCTGCGCGGTGCGCTCGAGCTGGAACAGGACGACCAGCCCGACCAGCGACAAGCCGGCAACCAAAGCCCACGCCGCTGCGACGCTCACCCGCCCCGCGGCGAGCGGGCGAAGCCGCGTGCGCTCGACCCGGGCGTCGAGATCACGATCAACAATGTCATTATAGACACAGCCCGCCGAGCGCATCGCGAAGGCGCCGAGGCCGAGCCACGCGAACAGCGACCAGCGTCCTCCAACACCAGCGAGCGCGACACTCCACGCGCACGGCCAGTATAGCAGCCAGGTGCCGATCGGGCGGTCGATCCGCATCAATGAGGCATAAGCGCGCAGCGACGCCGGAAGGGCCCCAATGAGGCCGCGCCGCTCGCTGTCGGGAACAGGGTCGAAGGTCATCGTCACGGGTCTGCGAGTATCGCTTGTCGGCGGACTGTGCTAGGTTCGACCATCACTCGAGACATTGCCCGTAGGCTTCGCTGTGACTGGGAGACCGAATCGCTCCCGCTTACGCACAGGAAGGACCGACTCAATGAGCCGTGCAATCAATTTGAAGATGACCGAAGCCGAAGCGCGCGAACAATGCTCGACGCGATCGATCGGCGTGTCGGCGATCGAGGCGCTTCCCGAGGGCGGGGTTCGGCTGGTGTGCATGAGCGTCGAAGGCGCGGCACTGCTGCGCCGCCGGCTCAAGTCACAGATCATTTCGGGGGCGGTCAAGCGGACCTCGAATTCGACTCGCCGGCTTCCTTGGT
Source organism: Sphingomonas bacterium (assembly GCA_026785965.1). Lineage (GTDB taxonomy): Bacteria > Pseudomonadota > Alphaproteobacteria > Sphingomonadales > Sphingomonadaceae > Sphingomicrobium. Next base: position 10,514 of record JAJAYY010000212.1, on the reverse strand, counting down.
AGCACTCGGAAATCATTGAAAGAATATGCTAATTTGCGTTTCCGGGAGCGATCGGCTATGATCGTTTCGCTACCAGTTGCACTATGATGGTTCCGAACGAGAAATCGCTCCCTTCCTTCCTCTGAGCCGCTTCTAGCTAAGCGGATCGAATGGCGATCCGCGCCACGGGAAGGACCCGAACTAATGCAAGGCACTGTCAAATTCTTTAACGAAACCAAGGGCTTCGGCTTTATCACTCCGGACGGCGGCGGAAACGACGCGTTCGTGCACATCAGCGCGGTGGAAGCCGCCGGGATGCGCAGCCTGGCCAGCGACCAGCGCGTGTCGTACGAGCTCGAGCCTGATCGTCGTGGCCGCGAAAGCGCGACCAACCTCAAGGCCATCTAAGCCTTAAGGCCCCACTTTCGAGCGGGGAAAAGGCCCGGCCCATCCGGAATAAACGGATGGGCCGGGCAGCTTGTTTTCGGCGTCACAGGAGGCCTCGTGTCGATCCAGTCCAATTTCTACCAGACCCGCGCCGCCGAAGAACGCGACAAGGCCACCGGTTCGACCCTCGACAATGTCCGTGATGGCCATTTGCGCGCCGCTGCGGCGTGGGATGCGCTCGCCGCACGCTCGATGAAGGCCGACCGTATGCGCGCCGAGGAAGAGCGTCGCAAGAGCGAAGTCCGCATCGCCGAAGCCGGCGGCAACGAGATGCTTGTCCAGCCGTAAGCGCCGCGACGCGGGATCAGCGCCGCTCCAGAATCAATCTGATACTGCCGTTCGCCCCGCTTAACGTCGTCTCTCGTGAGGGTGGCGTGATGCGGGTTTTTCGGTGATTCACGTGCAACCGTCGCTTGGGCTCCGAGGCGGTGTGGTTCTGAGACGCGCATTTACCGGCGCGGCGTTAGACGACCGAAGCGCTGCAATCTGCGACTGACGTAGATATGGAGCGAGCCACGCGCTACGCCAGCGCGATGATCGCTACCCCCGCCTGGCCACCACGATCGCTCCAGCGCTTGTTTGTCGATACTCCGCTGGCCGCCGGTGTGACGGTGACCGTTGAAGCGGGGCAGGCGCATTATCTGAGCAATGTCATGCGGATGGGCGCGGGCGATCAACTGCTCCTGTTCGACGGGGTGTCGGGCGAGTGGCTCGCCGAAATCGCCGAGGCAGGGAAGAAGCGCGTCACGCTGAGTGTGCGCGAGGCGACCCGGCCGCAGGAACGCGTGCCTGACCTCACGCTGGCGTTCGCACCGGTCAAAAAGGGGCGGGTCGACTGGCTGGTCGAAAAAGCGGTCGAGTTGGGGGTCGCGCGGCTGATGCCGGTGGTGACCCAGCGGTCCATCGTCGACAAGTTGAACCTTGAGCGGATGCGCAGCCATATCGTCGAGGCAGCCGAGCAATGCGGGCGGACCAGCCTGGCGAGCATCGCTGCGCCGGTGAAACTAGAGGCGTTCTTGCCGACGCTCGATGGGGGGCGGAGGCTTTACTTCGCCGATGAGACCGGCGGCGAGCCGGCAGCGAGCGCGTTCAAGTCCGGTCCCGCGACGATCCTGGTCGGACCCGAAGGCGGCTTCACGCCCGAGGAAGCGAGCGCCATTCGCGCCGCGCCGGGGGCGATCGCGATCAGCCTTGGTCCGCGCATCCTGCGCGCCGAAACTGCCGCGCTCGCCGCGGTCGCGGCGTGGATGGCGATGGTCGGCGACTGGCGCTAGTTTGGGTCCGCAACGCAAATCCGCTTTGCGGGCGGCGGCGGGGCGACTAGGGGCGATTTGATGACCACGCGCACCGACCTGTCTGCCAGCCCGCCGATCGAGAGTCGCAACGACTTGCTGTCGATTTTCTCGGGCGGGGAGAAGCCGCGCGGCGATTGGCGCATCGGCACCGAACATGAGAAATTCGTCTACCGGGTAAGTGATCACCGCGCTCCATCATGGGACGAATCCGGTGGGATCCGCGACCTGCTGATGGGCCTGTCCGAGTTCGGCTGGAAACCGGTCGAAGAAGGCGGCAAGGTGATCGCGCTGTCAGGCGCCGACGGGACAATCAGCCTTGAGCCCGCCGGACAGCTCGAACTGTCGGGCGCACCGCTCGCCGACCTGCACGCCAGCTGCGCCGAAAGTGGCCGCCATTTGGAACAGGTCAAGGCGATAGGCGACCGGCTTGGCCTCGGTTTTCTGGGGCTCGGGATGTGGCCCGACAAGCGCCGCGACGAGCTGCCGGTGATGCCCAAGGGGCGCTACGCGATCATGCTCAATCATATGCCGCGCGTGGGCAATCTCGGGCTCGATATGATGCTTCGCACCTGTACCATTCAGGTGAATCTAGATTATGCATCAGAAGCTGATATGGTAAAAAAATTTCGCGTCGGCTTAGCGCTCCAGCCAGTTGCGACGGCGTTGTTCGCCAATTCGCCGTTCACCGAAGGCAGGCCCAACGGCTTCAAGAGCTTCCGCAGCCATATCTGGGAAGACACCGACCCGCACCGCACCGGGATGCTGCCGTTCGTGTTCGAAGATGGCTTCGGTTATGAGCGATATTGCGATTATGCGCTCGATGTGCCGATGTATTTCGTGTTTCGCGACGGCAAATATATCGACGCTGCGGGACTCAGCTTCCGCGATTTCCTGGACGGGAAATTGGCCGTGCTGCCGGGCGAGAAGCCGACCTTGGCCGACTGGACCGATCATCTTTCGACCGCTTTTCCCGAAGTGCGCTTGAAGAGTTTCCTCGAAATGCGCGGCGCCGACGGCGGTCGCTGGGGACGGATTTGTGCGCTGCCTGCACTGTGGGTCGGACTGCTTTATGCCGATGGCGCGCTCGACGCGGCGTGGGACCGGGTCAAGCATTGGTCAATCGAGGAGCGCGAGGCGCTTCGCCACGCGGTGCCGCGAGAAGCGCTGTCGGCGTCAGTGCCGGGTGGCGGGACCATGCTCGATCTCGCTCGCGAGGTGCTCGACATCGCTACCGGCGGCCTGCGCGAGCGTGCCAAGCTTAATGCCGCGGGCGACAATGAGGGTGGCTTCCTCGATCCGCTGCGCGAAGTCGTCGCGTCGGGCAAGACTTTCGCCGATCGTTTGCTCGATCGCTATCATGGCGAGTGGAACGGCGACGTTGCCCGCGTTTATGACGAATATAGCTTCTGAATTCGACTGAAACGGTTGCGTAATATTTAGGCAACATCGGTCATCAAACCGACACATCGGCAGCGCTGCTGCTTGACTCGAAGCGTCGCAAGCATAGAGCCGCTTAGGCATCGGAGCGGGGGGATTCGCTCTTTAGATTCTTTTGAAAAGGTCTGACGATGCGACTCACCACCACGACATCCTTTGTTGCACTGGCGACCGCCTGCGCACTGTTTCCCGCGCCCGCCTTTGCCCAAGCAACCGGCGATTCCGACACCATAACGCAGGGGGTCGAAACGGTCGTCGTTACCGCCCAGCGCCGCAGCGAAAATTTGCAGGATGTGCCGCTCTCGGTCGCGATTATCAACGACGAGACACTCGCCGCGATCAACGCCGGCGGCGCCGACGTCCGCGGCCTGTCGGGCCGGGTGCCGAGCCTCAACATCGAAAGCTCGTTCGGGCGGACCTTCCCGCGTTTTTATATCCGCGGCCTCGGCAATACCGATTTCGACCTCAACGCGTCGCAGCCGGTCAGCCTGATCTATGACGACGTCGTCCTCGAAAGCCCGATCCTCAAGGGCTTCCCGGCGTTCGACGTCGACCGCGTCGAAGTGCTGCGCGGGCCACAGGGCACGCTGTTTGGCCGCAACACCCCCGCCGGGATCGTCAAGTTCGATACCGTCAAGCCGGGCGAAGGCCGCAATTATGCCAAGGCCAGCCTCGGCACCTACATGACAATGAACGCCGAGGGCGCGGTCGGCGGCAAGCTCAGCGACACTGTGTCGATGCGCCTGTCGGGGCTTTATCAGCGCCGCAAGGACTGGATCGACAATCTCGACGCGCCGGGGAAGAACAACCTCGAAGGCTATGACGACATCGCGCTTCGCGGCCAGATCCAGTTCGCCCCGACCGATGCCCTCACGCTGCGCCTGGTCGGCCAGCTGCGCGACTATGACGGCAACGCGCGCATCTTCCGCGCCAACGCGATCAAGCAAGGCAGCAACGACTTGATCGGCGTCGATGGCGGCGCGTTCGAGCGCGACGAGGTGCGCCACGACGGCATCAACTACCAGACGCTCACGAACCAGAACGTTGCCCTCGATGCCGAATATGACGCTGGCGCGGTGACCTTCTTCTCGATCAGCAGCTATTGGCACGGCAAGCTCGCCAGCCGCGGCGACATCGACGGTGGCTTCGGCAGCTTCTTCTCCGACCCCAACTCTGGCCCCGGATTCATTCCCTTCTCGGCCCACACCGCCGACAATGTCCCGAGCCTTGATCAATTCACGCAGGAAGTGCGGGTCGCGTCGAACAACAAGACTGGCCTGGGGTATCAGGCCGGGGTGTTCTATTTCACCGAGAAGCTCGACATCGAATCATTCGATTACGTCGCGCCCGATTCGACCACCGTCAACGCGATTGCGCTGCAGCGACAGAACAGCAACGCGCTGGGGATATTTGGGTCGCTCAACTATAAGTTCGACAACGGCCTGACGCTTCAGGCCGGCGCGCGCTGGAACCATGACAAGCGCCGGATGAAGGCGTCGCGCCCGTTCGACACGCGCGGCTTCACCGGCCCGCCCGTCCCGGAAAAGACCGCGACGGTCAAGGACAGCGTGCTGACCTGGGACGCAAGCGCGATCTTTGCGCTTAGCGAGGACGTCAATGTGTTCGCGCGGGTCGCCAAGGGGTATCGCGCCCCGGCAATCCAGGGTCGCCTGCTGTTCGGTTCCGACCTGTCGATCGCGGATTCGGAAAAGACCATGTCGTACGAGGCCGGCCTCAAGTCGACATTGCTCGACCGCAAGCTGCGCTTCAACCTCACCGGCTATTACTTCGACACCAAGGACCTGCAGCTGACCGCGGTCGGCGGCGCGTCAAACTTTACGACCCTGCTCAACGCCGACCATGTCCGCGGCCATGGCCTCGAGGCCGAACTCGAAGCGCGTCCGGCGCGTGGCCTGACGCTGACGGTGGGCACGTCCTACAATCACACCAAGATCGATTCGCCAGGGCTCGGCGTGTCGGGCTGCGGGGCGGCCTGCACGGTGCTCGACCCGGTGCTGGTTCCGGCCGCCGGATTCAATCCGGCGATCTATGGCATCGATGGCAACTCGCTGCCCCAGGCGCCGAAGTGGACGATCAGTTGGACCGCCGGTTACGAGCATCCGCTCGGCAATGGTGCACTCTATGTCTTCACCGACTGGTACCACCGCTCGAAGGTCGACTTCTTCCTCTACAAGTCGATCGAGTTCAGCGACGACCAGCTCACCGAAGGTGGGCTGCGCATCGGTTACAAGACCGACCGCTTCGACATTGCCGCCTTCGGCCGCAACATCACCAATGATGAAAGCGCGGTCAGCGGCATCGACTTCAACAACCTGACCGCGATGGTCAACGAGCCGCGCATCCTGGGCGTTGAAGTCGGCTTCAAGTTCTGATGTAGAGGCGGCGGGCGATCACTCCCGCCGCCTCTACATGTGAGAACGATCATGACCGAGCGCCGCACGCTTTACCCGCCGATCGAGCCTTATTCCTCGGGCATGCTCGACGTCGGCGATGGTCATCAGCTGTATTGGGAACGGTGCGGGACGCCGGGCGCCAAGCCGGCGGTTTTCCTCCACGGGGGGCCTGGCGGCGGATCGAGCCCGGCGCATCGCGGTCAGTTCAATCCGGCGCGCTATGACGTTTTATTGTTCGACCAGCGCGGGTGCGGTCGTTCGACGCCGTTTGCCAGTCTCACTGCAAACACCACCTGGCATCTGGTCGAGGATATCGAGCGGTTGCGCGCGATGGCCGGAGTCGAGCGCTGGCAGGTGTTTGGCGGAAGCTGGGGATCGACCCTCGCGCTGGCCTATGCCGAACAATATCCCGACCGCACAACCGAGCTGATCCTGCGCGGGGTGTTCCTGTTCGACCAGAGCGAGATTGATTGGCTGTTCCGCTCGGGCGCGTCCGAAATCTATCCCGAGCAATGGGACGCGTTCGTTGCCCCGATCCCGCCGGACGAGCGCGGCGACCTGGTCGAGGCCTATCGCAAGCGACTGACCGGCGACGACCGGGCCGAGCAGATGATCGCCGCCAAGGCCTTCGCGCAATGGGAAGGGACCACCACCACCCTGCTCCCCGATCCGGCGGCGATGGCTCACTTCACCGCCGACGACAAAGCCATCGCCGGGGCGCGGATCGAGAATCATTACATGGTCAACAAGGGCTGGCTCGAAGACGGCCAATTGTTGCGCGATGTCGGGCGGCTCAAGGGCATTCCCGGGATCATTGTCCAGGGGCGCCACGACAGCTGCACCCCGCCATCGGCGGCGTGGCAATTGAAGAAAGCGTGGCCCGAAGTCGAATTGCAGATCGTCCCCGACGGCGGACATCTGTACAGCGAACCGGGGATTCTCGACGGCCTGATCCGCGCGACCGACCGATTTGCCGCTTAAGCGTCGGGCAGCTTTTGTTTGGCTTCGCCCCACCCGGCGAGAAGCTTCGATCCGGCGCGCTCGAGCAGTTGATCGGCATCGCGGATGGTGAAATGCGCGGCGCTGTCGAGGTCGTCGAGCTCCTCCCAGGCGATCGGCGCGGCGACCGGGGCATGGTCGCGGGCGCGCGCCGAATAAGGCATCACCGCGGTCGCGCCGCGCAGGTTGCGCAGCCAGTCAAGGAAGATGCGGCCCTTGCGCTGGGCCTTGCGGATGTTGGCGGTGAACAGCTCTGGCTCGGCCTCGGCGATGGCGCGCGAAAAGCGTTCGGCGAAGGATTTGACCGCCGTCCAGTCGGCGGTCTGATCAAGCGGAGCGACGACGTGGATGCCCTTGCCTCCCGACAGCAAGGGGAAGGTGACCAGCCCGAGATCGGCGAGCAGGGCGCGCAATCGTTTGGCGCCGTGCTTGACCGCTTCGAAGCCGAGGCCTTCGTCGGGGTCGAGATCGAACACCAAGCGGTCGGGCCGTTCGAGCGGATCGATGCGGCTGCCCCAACCGTGGAATTCGATCGTCCCCATCTGCACGCAGGCGAGAATGCCGCGCGCATCATCGAACCACAGATAATCTTCGCTGCCGCCGTCCTTCTCCTTGATCGCGACGTGGTGGACATGGTCGCCGAGACCGCCGCTGTCGTGCTTCTGGAAAAAGCACTGCTTGGCACGGCCTTGCGGGCAACGGACCAAGGTCATCGGCCGGCGCGCCGCATCGCGCAGGAAGATCGCTTCGGTGCGGGCATAATAATCGGCGAGGTCGCGCTTCGACAATTTGGCCTCGGGAAAAATCAGCCGATCGGGATTGGAAATGTTGACCCCGAAATCGGCTGCTGTTTTCTCCGACTTGATCAGTGGCTTGGCGGTCTCGCGCTTGACCGCGGCGGCGGGTTTGTCCTCACGCAGGCCGAGGAAGCTGGGGTGGCGCAGCGTTCCTGCGCTGGTTAATTCGGTGAAGGCGATTTCGGCGACCAGGCTCGGTTTTACCCAATGGGCACCGCGAGCATCGGCACGCGGCACGTCGAGCGGGGCCTGGTCGATTTCGAGCGGCTTGAGCCTGGCCAGCAACTCGTCGATCAAGTCCATGCTGAAGCCGGTCCCGACCTTGCCGGCATAGGTCAGCGCCTTGCCGTCGCGAGTGGCGAGGATCAGCGAGCGGAAGCCCCGCTGCTTGTCGCTGGTGGTCCAGCCGGCGATGATGAATAACTGGCGATTGGTGCATTTGACCTTGAGCCAGGCACGCCCGCGGCGGCCCGAATAAGGCGCCGACGCTTTCTTCGAGATTATCCCCTCGCCGCCTTCCTTGCAGATCGCGGCGAACAAGGCCTCGCCCTGGGCGACGATATGATCGGCATAATGAAGCGGCGGGGTGGCCGACGCAAGCAAAGCGGCGAGGCGCGCCTTGCGCTCGATGTTGGGCAGATGGGTCATATCCTCGCCCGCGGCGACCAGCAGGTCGAAGGCGAAGAAATCGAGCGCGGCGCTGCCATCATCCTTCAAGCTGCGCTGGAGCAACCCGAAATTGGGCTTGCCATGGTCATCGAGCGCCACCGCTTCGCCATCGATCAGCGTTCCCGGAGGCAGTTGATCGGCAGCCGCGGCGACGATTCCGGCGAAGCGGTGCGACCAGTCCTTGCCGTTGCGAGTGAAGGCGACTGCCCCACCTGCACCGACGCTGAGCAGAAGTCGGTAGCCATCATATTTATACTCGTGGATCCAGTCGCTGCCGGAAGGAACAGCGTCGACCAGCGTCGCCAGCTGGACGGCGCGATACGCCGGTCGCTTGGCAGCCTTTCGCTTCGCAGGCGCTTTCTTGCCGCGCGCCGCCGTGGTTTTCGGAACCGCCTTTCCAGCTGCAATCTCGGCCATCGAGCGCCCGCTGGTGATGCTGGTCAGCGCTTGCTCGACCAGCGCTTCGCTTAGCCCGGTGAAGCCGTCGTCGACCTTCTTGAGCATCCAGTTTTCGCCCCGTTTGCCGGGCCGGCCCTTGAGCCGGAACATGACCCATTCGCCCTTCATCCGCTCGCCTTCGAGGGTGAAGTGGAGATGGCCTTCCTCGATCGTCTTGCGTGGGTCCTTGCCGGGCTCGGGGATCCATCGCCCGGCATCCCACAACATCACCGTCCCGCCACCATATTCGCCCTCGGCTATGGTGCCTTCAAACTTGGCGTAGCTGAGCGGATGGTCTTCGGTGCGGACCGCAAGGCGCTTGTCGGCGGGGTCGATCGACGGCCCCTTGGGCACCGCCCAGCTTTTGAGCACGCCGTCCATTTCAAGGCGGAAATCCCAATGCAACCGCGAGGCGTCGTGTTTCTGGACGACGAAGCTGTTGCCTTTTTTGCGAGCGGTAGTGCCTTTTGGCTCGGCCGTCCGGCTGAAGTCGCGCTTCTTGTTATAGGTCTCGATATCGAGCTTGCCGCGCGCCATCGCGTCACGCGCGCTTCTTGGCCGGGGCGGCTTTCTTGGCCGGTGCCTTCTTCGCGGGAGCCTTCGCCCCCGACGGCGCGCTTTCGAGGCTCTTCTTGAGCGCCGCCATCAGGTCGATCACGTTCGATCCCTTGGCGGGCCGGTCCGGGCTGTCGTCCTGAATGACGCGCTTGCCCTTCTTTTTCTGTTTCTCGGCGATCAGCGATTTGAGTGCGTCGATGTAGCGATTCTCGAACGTCGAAGCGTCGAACCCGCTGGCTTTCTTGTCGATCAGGGTCGAGGCGAGGTCGAGCAGATCGGGATCGGGCTTGGCATCGCCGATGTCGCGGAAATAGGACGACGCCTTGTTGACCTCATCGGCATAGCGCAATGTCTCGAGCACCATCCCGCGACCGCACGGCTTGAGGCTGACGACATATTCCTGGCCGCGCATCGCGAGCTGGCCGATGCCGACCTTTTTCGCTTTCTTGAGCGCCTCCCGCAGGACGATGAACGCTTCTTCGGCCAGGTCGTCGGCAGGGACGACGAAGTAAGGCTTGTCATAATAGATCGGGTCGATATCGGACAGGTCGACGAACTGCGTAAGCTCAAGCGTCCTGCGGCTCTCGAGCTTGACCTTCTCAATCTCCTCGGGATCGAGCAGGACATATTCGCCCTTGCCGACCTCATAGCCTTTCAAAATCTCGTCGCGGTCGACCGGGCCGATTCCAGGCACGATTTTCTCGTAGCGGACCCTCTGGCCCGAGGGTTCGTGGACCTGGTGAAATGCGATCGATCGGCCGGACTTGGTCGCCGGAAAAATCTCGACCGGGATCGAGACCAAAGCCAGCCTGATCTGTCCGCGCCAACTGGGGCGTGCCGCCATCCTTGCCTCCGCTTGGTTCGATACGAAGCCGATTCAATCGCTGGGGCGGGGAGTCGTTCCGCTAGCCGATCACGATCAGGCGGTTATAATGCAAGCAAGGAGAGCGCCGATGAACCCGGCCATCACCGCCGCACTAATCGCGGCCGACCAGCAAATCGAGGCGCCGACCCCGGTGCAGCGACTGACCAAGGCCGGGGCCGTGAGCAGCAACACGGCCATCGTGATCGAGCCCGCCAGTCCCGCCGAGCACAAACAACTCGACGGAGCAATCGGACGCGGTTTCATTACGCGCCATCACAGCGGGCGCTTTTATGTCAATCCACGCGCCGTTGCGGAGCACAACCAAAGTATTGGCTACGCGCTGCTGCTCGGACTGCTCATCGCAGGATCGGTGATTGCGTCGGTGGTGGCACTGATCACCTTCGACGGTTGACCGCTGCGCGCAACCAATGGCAAAGGCGCGGCGACGACGCCCAAGGGCGGGTGTAGCTCAATGGTAGAGCAGAAGCCTTCCAAGCTTATGACGAGGGTTCGATTCCCTTCACCCGCTCCAAGACAGGACAGGCCGGGGGCCTGTCCTGTCTTGGAGCGCGCGAGCGCAGCGCAGCGGCGACTGTGCGCAGGCCGGGGGCATGGT
>JAJAYY010000211.1 GCA_026785965.1 Sphingomonas bacterium | reverse complement strand
TGTCGCGCGGGCCGCGATCGGGGGCGTTGTCGATCCCTGCGGTGAGCGTCATCCTGGGATCGCTCGTGTCGGTCTTACCGATCGTCTCGGCGACCGGATGGTGGCCCAGTTTCGGGCTGTTGATGCTATTGTCGTGGCGCCTGCTTCGCGCCGACGCGTGGCCGGCGTGGCTCGCCGCGCCGCTCGGGCTGATCGACGATCTTGCCACTGGCGCCCCGATCGGCCTGTCGATTGCTTTGTGGCCGATGTTGATGCTCGCGCTCGATGTCGTCGACCGGCGCACGATGTGGCGCGATTATTGGATCGAATGGCTGCTGGCATCCTTGTTCATCGCCGTCGCCGAAGCCGCGCAATGGCAAGTCGCGGCGTGGAGCGGGGCGGCGGTGCATTTCGCCGCGATCGCCCCCGCGATCCTGCTGTCGATTTTGTGCTTCCCATTGACCGCGTTCATCGTCGCGCGGCTTGAGCGGTGGAGGATGGGTCGATGAAGGCGTCGCGCTTCACCAGCGCCCACCAGTCGATCACCTTTTCGCGCCGGATGATCCTCGTCGGCGGGGCGCAGGCCGCGCTCGGCGCTGCGCTCGTCACGCGCCTTGGCTATCTGTCGATCAGCCAGAATGAACATTATAAATTGCTCAGCGAAAGCAATCGCGTCCAGCTGATCGTCGTGCCCCCGCGCCGCGGCTGGCTGGTCGATCGCTACAATAAGCCGGTGGCGATCAATCGCTCGGACTTTCGCGTGGACATCATCCCCGAACAGCTTGAGCGACCAACCGAGACGCTTCGTCTGCTCGCCCGGTTGCTCGTCCTGCCGACCGACGACGTCGACCGGATCATCAAGGAATTGCGCAGTGCTAAGGGGTATCGGCCGATCCAGGTCGCCGAAAATGTCGCTTATGACAAATATGCCGCGGTTACGGTTCGCTTGCCTGAAATGGCCGGGGTCCAGCCAATGCGCGGCTTTTCGGGCTATTACCCGACCGGCCCGGCGGTGGGCCATCTCGTCGGCTATGTCGGTGCCGCTTCGGCCAAGGAATATGAAGAAGAGAAGAATCCACTGCTTGTCACACCCGGGTTCAAGATCGGCAAGGAGGGGCTCGAAAAGACGCTCGAGGCCAAGCTGCGCGGCCAGCCAGGCGGGCAGCGCGTCGAGCTCACCGCGCGCGGCAAGTTGGTGCGCGAACTTGAACCCAAACCCGACCGCTCAGGCGCCACGCTCCAGCTCTCGATCGACATCGGATTACAGGAATTTGCCGCCCGTCGGCTGGGCGAGGAATCGGGCAGCGTTACGGTACTCGATTGCCTGACCGGCGACGTGTTGTGCATGGCTTCGATGCCGGCCTACGACCCCAACAGCTTCTCCGATGGCATCGGCCGCACCGAATGGTCGATGCTCGCCAATGACGAACGCCGCCCCTTGGTCAATAAAACGCTCGGCGCGCTATATCCGCCGGGCTCAACGATCAAGCCGATGGGCGCGCTCGCTATCCTTGCCGCCGGGGTCGATCCGGACGAGACCATCTACTGCCCGGGCGGTTACCGCCTCGGCAACCGGTTCTTCCGCTGCCTCGGGCGCCACGGCACGGTCAACATGCGCCGCGCCATCGCCAAAAGCTGCAACACCTATTTCTACGCGATGGGCCACCGCATCGGTTATGACGCCATTGCGCCGATGGCAAAGCGCCTCGGTCTCGGCCAGAAATTCGACTTGCCGGTGGTCAGCCAAAGTTTCGGCACCGTCCCCGACAGCGCGTGGAAGCTCAAGAAATATGCCGCTAACAAGCGGCTGATAGAACGTCCCGACTGGACCGCGTCGGACACGCTCAACGCCTCGATCGGCCAGGGCTATCTGATCGTCAATCCGCTCCAATTGGCGGTCATGGCCGCGCGCGTCGCGTCAGGCCGCAACGTCCAGCCGCGGCTGATCGGGGTCAGCGACAAGCCCGCGCCCTTGCTCGGCATTCCGCCCGAACATCTCGACACGGTGCGCGGCGGGATGTGGGAAGTCGTCAATGGCGATGGCACGGCGGGTGCCAGCCGGATCATGCTCCCAGGTATTGAAATGGGCGGTAAGACCGGCACCGCCCAGGTGCGCAAGATCGCCGGCAGCCAACGCGGCCAGTCGGGCGAATGGAAATATCGCGATCACGGCCTGTTCGTCTGCTTCGCGCCGACCGCCAACCCGCGCTACGCCGCATCGGTGGTGATCGAGCATGGCCTCGGCGGCGCCCGCGCCGCGGCCCCGGTGGCCAAGGACGTGCTGACCTATTTGTTCGATCAGGAACGGGCCTACGCCAGCCTTGCCGCATTCGAGACCCAGTGGGGCGGGACGCTGGCCGAGCGCACCGCGCGGCGCCAGGCTCAGATCGAATCGACCGCCAAGACCAATGCCGGCCTGCGCGGATGATCAGCTCGGCGATCATTCCCCAGCCGCTCGCCCGCCTGCCGTGGCGGTTGCTGTGGCTGGTGCTTGCGATCTGTTCGATCGGGCTGATCACGCTTTATTCGGCGGCCGGCGGGTCGGCCTCGCCGTGGGCGCTCAAGCAGGCGATCACGATCCTGTTCTTCCTGGCGGTCGCGATCGGCATGTCGTGGATTCCCGAAAGCTGGATCAAGCAATTGTCGTTCCCCGCCTATATCGGGATCCTCGTGCTGCTGATCGTGGTCGAAATGGTCGGCTTCGTCGGCAAGGGCGCGCAGCGCTGGGTCGACTTGGGCTTCATCCGCCTTCAGCCCTCCGAATTCATGAAACCCGCGATCGTGCTCGTGCTGGCGCGTTTCTACGACCTGCTCCCGGCCGGCGACGCGCGCCGCTGGCGCGGGCTGTGGCCGACCGCGACGCTGGTGCTGGTC
>JAJAYY010000210.1 GCA_026785965.1 Sphingomonas bacterium | reverse complement strand
TCGCGGCCGGCGCGCTGCGCGGTCTGCTGACGATCAAGCCCCAGCTTGGCCTGTTATTTCCGTTGCTCCTGCTGGTCGAGCGCAACTGGCGCGCGATCGCGGCCGCGGCGCTGTCGACCGGCGCGATCCTTGCCGTCACCGCTTGGTTGTGGGGACCCGAGACGTGGAGCGCCTATCTGTCGCAGGGCATCGCCAACCAGTCGCGCGTGCTGAGCGATCCCGAGCGGCTCGGAGCGCCGTTCATGCCGACGCTGTTCATGAATTTGCGCACCATCGGGGTTGGCGTGTCGGCGGCGATGGTCGCCCAGGCCGTCGCCGCTGTGCTGGCCGCGGGGCTGATCTGCTGGGCCTTCTGGCGCCGCCGGGTCGATCAGCGGACCGGGGCGGCGCTGTTCCTCGCCGCGGCAATGGTCGCGACGCCGTATATGCTGAGCTATGACTCGCTCGCTTTCGCGACCGCGATGCTGCTCGCGGCTCCGCCCGGCAGTCGCGGGCGAGCGCTAAGCTATGCGGCTTATTTCCTGGTCCTGATCCAGCTCGCGCTCGGCAATATCGGAATTCCTGGCGCGGCGCTGATCCCGCTCGTCGCGGCGATCTATCTGACGAAGCTGGCTGCCAGTTCGACATGGGTCGACCAGCGGAATTGCCCGACCGGCTGAACCCAGTCGAGCTTGTAGCCCCCCGCGACGAGCAATTCGGCATCGCGGGCGAAAGTTGCGGGGTTGCAGCTGACATAAGCGATGCGCGGCACGCCCGAGGCGACGAGCTGCTTGATCTGTTCGATGGCGCCCGAGCGTGGCGGGTCGAGCACCACGGCGTCGAACGCGGCGAGCTCGGCGACATCATAAGGGCGGCGGTAAAGGTCGCGATGCTCGGCGCGGACCATTGGCGCGGCGACCTTGAGCGCGAGCATCGCATCGCGCGCCGCCTCGGCAGCGCTGACCTGGCCGCCGAGCGCCAGCGCAAACGTCCCCAACCCAGCGAACAGGTCGAGCGGACGCTGGGCCTCGCCCAATGCCTCACGCACCGCGCCAACCAGCGCCGCCTCGCCGTCGGCGGTGGCCTGGAGGAAGGCGCCCGACGGCAGCCCGACCGGCGTTCCCGACAAGGTCACCGTGACCGGCCCTGGCTCGAACCGTGGCTCGGGGCCATAGCCTTCGTCGATCGTCAGCCGCGCCAGCCGGTGGCGCTCGCAGAAAGCGGTCAGCGCCTCGACCGCGTCGAGCCCGACCACCTCGACCCCCTTCAAGGCGACATCGACCCCCTGGTCGGCAAGCGTCAGCTGGACTTCGCCGCCGCGCTTGAGCGGGAGCATCGTCGCCAGCAGCTTGCGCAACGGCGCGACCAGCGCGAACAGATCGGGCGCAAGGACATGGCATTCGAGCATATCGACGATGTTGTGCGAGGCGGCGGCATTGAACCCGATCAGCACCCGCCCGCCGGCGCGCTGCGCCTTGAGGCTGGCGCGGCGCCGCGTGCGCGGGGGGGACAAGTGCGGCGCGCGGAGCGTGGTGGTGAGGCCGTGCTGGGCGAGCGCACCGACGATCCGGCTGGTGCAATAATCGGCATAAGCCGCGTCGGTCAGATGCTGGAGCTGGCAGCCGCCGCAGGTCGGGAAATGACGGCACGGCGGCGGCTGATGACCCCCGCCTTCGATCAACTCGCCGTCCTCGATTACGTCCCCGGGGACCGCGAAAGCGACATGCTGCCCGCTCGCGCTGACTCCGTCGCCGCGCGCGGCGATGCGGACAATCGGGTCGCCGCTCACAGGTCGGCGATGGCGCGCGGGATCGCCGCGACCAGATCGTCGGCGATCATCGCCGGGCCAGCCAGCTCGGCAGCGCGGCCGTGAAGCCAGACTGCAGCGCAGGCCGCGTCGAATGACGGCATCCCGCGCGCGCGTAATGCCGCGATCATCCCGGCGAGCACATCGCCTGTCCCCGCGCTCGCCAGCCACGCCGGCGCGGGCGGGGCGAAGCCGAGCCGTCCGTCGGGGGCGGCAACCAGCGTATCGGCGCCCTTGTAAACAATCACGCTCTGGCTGCGCTTGGCGGCGGCCAGCGCGCGCTCGGCCTTGCTGCCGCCAAGTTCGCCGAACAATTTGACGAATTCACCCTCGTGCGGGGTGAGGATCGCGTCATGCCCGACCAGGCGCTCGGGCTCGCCGACGTGGCCGATCGCATCGGCGTCGATCACCACCGGGCGCGGCGCGGTCAGCGCCAAGGTCAGCACTTGCGGAATGTCGCCAAGCCCGGGGCCGACGAGGATCGCGCCGACGCGGGGGTCGTTGACTATCGCGGTGTCGGTCTGGACGATCGCAGAAGGCAGCCCGTCGATCGCGCGCGACGTGCTGACCCGGACATAGCCCGCGCCCGATGCCGCGGCGGCGCGCGCGGCAAGCGCGATCGCGCCCGGCATCTGGCCGGCGAGGCAATGCACCAGCCCGCGGCTGAACTTGTGCCCCGCGGGGTCGGGCGGCGGAAGCGTCGGCGCGCCGATTTCGAACCACTCGCTGGCCACCGCCAGGCCGATATCGGCGACCACGACGCGGCCCATCCGCGCCATCGCCGGCATCAGCCGATGGGCGGGCTTCATGGCGCCGAAGGTCAGCGTCAAATCGGCCCACGGCACCGCTGAAAGCAACGCGCCATCGTCGCTCGACACCCCGCTTGGCAGGTCGCAGGCAACGGTCACGCTCGCCGTCTCGGCAAGGAGGCAAAGGCGTTGCGCCACAGCGGGTTCAAGCCCGCGCTTGAGGCCTGTTCCGAACAGGCAGTCGATCAGGATCGGCGCCGGCGCGGCGTCGGCGAGAGTGTCGAGCGTGGCGCTGCGGACGGCGAAGCCGGCGGCGGCGAGGTGGCGCGCGGCGGCGCGGCCATCGGCGCCATTATTGCCCGGCCCGCACAGGATCAACGTGTCGCGCGGCGCGGTGAAGCGGCGCACCGCCTCGGCCAGCGCGGCACCGGCGCGCTCGATCAGTTGCTCGACTGGCATACCCGAATCGATCGCGGCCTGGTCGGCGGCACGCATCGCGGCGGTGGTGAGGATCAAACGGGCCATCGCCGCGCCTTAGCGCAGGTGGGT
>JAJAYY010000209.1 GCA_026785965.1 Sphingomonas bacterium | reverse complement strand
GCCTTTGTCGCCGCGCCGGGGCATGTACTGATGAGCGCCGATTACAGCCAGATCGAGCTTCGCCTCGCCGCGCACATGGCCGACGTGCCGCAATTGAAGGACGCGTTCGCGGCGGGCGAGGACATCCACAACCTGACCGCGCTCGAACTGTTCGGCTCGGTCGACCGCGACACGCGGGGTAAGGCCAAGACGATCAATTTCGCGATCCTTTACGGCATCTCAAGCTGGGGGCTGGCGGGCCGCCTCGGGGTGCCGAAGGACGAAGCCAAGGCGATTATCGATCGCTATTTCGAGCGCTTCCCGGGGATCAACGCCTACATTAACGACACGCTCGCCTTCGTCCGCGACCATGGCTTCACCCAGACCTTGTTCGGGCGCAAGACGCATTTCCCCAACATTCGCGCGGCGCAGCAGAATTTGCGCCAGGGGAGCGAACGCGCCGCGATCAACGCCCCGATCCAGGGCACCAGCGCCGACCTCATCAAGCGCGCGATGAACCGCATGGACGCGGCCTTGATCGACGCCGGGCTGCCACAGGTGCGGATGCTGCTCCAGGTCCATGACGAGCTGGTGTTTGAAGTCCCGCTTGGCCAAGAGGATGCCGCGGCGGCCGTGGTGCGCGAGGTGATGGCCCGTGCCGCCGAGCCCGCGCTGTCGCTCGATGTACCACTCGATGTCGAGGTCGGCTGGGGCGCGCATTGGGGGGCGGCGCATTGACCGAGCGGACCGCCACCCCCGAAGGCGCGAAAGCCCCGCCGTCGGCCGACCTCGCCGCGCTCGCGCGCGGCGGTCGGATCAATTTCTTCGGCTTCGTGCTGCGCCTCGCCGCACGCTTGCCGTTCTTGTTCATCGCCGGGCGCATGTACGGCGCCGAAGCGCTCGGCCGGTTCGCTTATGCCGTGCTGATCGTGGAGTTCGCAGCGCAGCTCGCGACGTTGGGGCTCAAGCGCGGACTTGCCCAGCAGCTCGCCAAGACCGACCAGCCGCATGTCTGCGTGGTGTGGGACGCCCTGCTCGTCGCGGCAATCGGGTCGGCGGCGGCGATGGCGCTGCTCGCCAGCTTGCCACAAATCATGTTTCCCAACAGCGCGATCACCGGGCTCGAATGGGCGTTGCCGATCACCGTGATTGCGCTTGCCTGGTCGGACATCAGCCTCTCCGCGCTCGCTTACCGCCACGACGTTGGCGCGACGGTGCGTGCGCGCGCGGTGGTCGAGCCGTGGACGATCAGCATTGCAGCCTTCGCCTGGTGGTTCATCTCGCCGCGCGACGGATTGATCATCGCTTACGCTTTGTCGATGATCGGCGCGCTGATTGCGTCGATGATTCCATTCCTCAGAAGCTATGGCGTGCCCCGCGGCTGGAACCCGCAGCCGGGCGCGCTGTGGACCATGGCGCGGCGCAATTTGCCGGTCGCCGCCGCCGACGCGGTCGAATGGGGTTCCCGCCGCATCGACATCGCGGTGCTTGGGCTGTTCTTCTCGCCGGCCATCGTCGGCATTTATTACGTCGCGCAGCAGGTCGCCTCGCTGCCGTCGAAGCTCAAGACCAGCTTTGACCCGATCCTCGGGCCGGTGATCAGCCGCAACCTCGCCGCGGGCGACAAGGCTGCGGTCGCGCGCCAGGTGCGCCAGGTCGGCTTCTGGGTGATCGCCGCGCAGGGCGGAGTCGCGCTGGCGCTCGGCATTCCCGGCGAAGCGGTGCTCGGGCTGGTCGGAGCGGGCTTCGTTGCCGGCACAGCGGCGTTGGGCTTCCTCCTTGCTGCCGAGGTTGTCGCCGCGACCGCCGCGGTCAGTGAGGCGGCGCTAATCTACACGGCGCGCCATCGCAATATGGTCATCAGCCTGATCATGATCGCGCTCGAAGCGGCGCTCGCGGCGTTGCTGATCATCGGGATGCGGCGGCTGGATTGGCCCGAAATGTGGCAGGCGACGGGGCCGGCGATCGCGCTGATGCTGTCGCTGGCGTTCGCTGCCGTGGTCAAGTCGCGCTTGCTCTCGCGCTTGCTCGGGGCAAAGGTTTCGGGCTGGCGCTGGCCGCTGATCTGGGCGGCGCTTGCGGCGACAGTGGTCGGCGCGGCGGTCGTTCGATTGCCCGAGTGGGCCGAGCTGGTCGTCGGCATCCCGGCCATTCTTGCCGCGTTCGGGGCGGTGCTGTGGACCCGCGGCTTCGGCCCGGAAGACCGCGAACTGTTCAGGATGCGCAAGGCCGATATCGAGGGGCTGCCTGACTTCGAGCCGCCGACCAACGGCGATGCAGTGCCGC
This sequence comes from Sphingomonas bacterium, assembly GCA_026785965.1. Lineage (GTDB taxonomy): Bacteria > Pseudomonadota > Alphaproteobacteria > Sphingomonadales > Sphingomonadaceae > Sphingomicrobium. The sequence goes on along the minus strand of JAJAYY010000209.1, from coordinate 11,144 downwards.
GTTAGAGTCTACTGTCGTTATCCGGTGCGGCACTTCCCTCGATCAGTGTCGGAAGTGCCGCATTCCGGTAAACAGCATCGCCAGTCCGGCGGCGTCGGCGGCGGCGATGACTTCGGCGTCGCGCATCGATCCGCCGGGCTGGATCACTGCGGTCGCGCCCGCCTCGACTGCGGCAAGCAGACCGTCGGCAAACGGGAAGAAAGCATCGCTCGCGACAGCTGAACCGACCGTACGCGGTTCGGGCCAGCCCATTGTTGTGGCTGCCTCGATTGCCTTGGCCGCGGCAATTCGCGCTGAATCGCGGCGGTTCATCTGACCCGCGCCGATCCCCGCCGTCGCGCCATCCTTGGCGTAGACGATGGCGTTGGATTTGACGTGCTTGGCAACGGTCCAGGCGAACCGGCAGTCAGCCAACTCGCGCGCGCTCGGCGCGCGCTTGGTTACGACTTTGAGCATGGCGTCGGTGAGCATGCCATTGTCGCGCTCCTGGACCAGGACCCCACCCGCGATGACCGTGACAATCTGCCCACCGCGCGCCGGATCGGGGAAGCCACCGGTAAGCAACAGGCGGACGTTCTTCTTCCGGGCAAGGATATCACGGGCATCGGCATCGGCGTCGGGCGCGACAACCACTTCGGTGAAGATCGCGCCGATCGCCGCGGCGGTCGCGGCGTCGAGCGGTCGATTGACCGCGACGATCCCGCCGAACGCCGACACGCTGTCGCACGCCAGCGCCGCCGCCCATGCCTCGGCCAGCGTGTCGCCGCTCGCCACGCCGCACGGGTTGGCATGCTTGACGATCACCGCCGTCGGCGGCCCGCCCTGGAATTCGGCGACCAGCTCAAGCGCGGCATTGGCATCGTTGAGGTTGTTGTAGCTCAGTTCCTTGCCCTGGACCTGACGCGCCTGGGCAATGCCCCGCGTGGCCGGACCGGCCGAGGCGTAAAGCGCTGCTTTCTGGTGCGGATTCTCGCCGTAGCGCAGTGGCATGATCAGCGTCGACGACATCGACCGCCGTGCGGGGAAGATTTCGCTTTGGTCAACGCGTGCGAACCAGGTCGAGATGGCCACGTCATAAGCGGCGGTCAGGGCATAAGCCTTGGCGGCTAGCTTGCGGCGGAAATCAAGGTTGGTCCCGCCGTGCGCGTCGAGCTGCTCGAGCAAGGCCGGATAGTCCGCTGGGTCGGTGACAATCGCGACATGGTCGTGATTCTTGGCGGCCGATCGCACCATCGAAGGCCCGCCAATGTCGATATTCTCGATGATGTCGTCGCGCGCCGCGCCCTTCGCGACAGTCGCTTCGAACGGGTAAAGATTGACCACCACCAGGTCGATCGGGGCGATGTCATGTTCGGCCATCGCCGCGGCATGCTCGGGGTTGTTGCGCACGCCGAGCAGGCCGCCGTGAACCTTGGGGTGCAAGGTCTTGACCCGCCCGTCCATCATTTCCGGGAAGCCGGTCAACTCGGCGACATCGCGCACCTTGTGGCCAAGCTCGCGCAGCTTGGCCGCGGTGCCGCCGGTCGAGACCAGTTCGACCCCGTGACGCGCCAGCCCCGCAGCGAGCGCGTCAAGTCCGTCCTTGTCCGACAGCGACAGCAAGGCCCGGCGGATGGGCACGATCGAAGCCATGAAAATCTTCCTTCGTTGATCAGCTCGAGCGGCGGAACTGCCACGCGATGTCGCCGCCGACGCCCGAAATCTCGCCGACCACGACCAATTGTTGCGTCGCTACGGCCGCGCCGCGGCTGTCGATGACAAGGCTGTCCTCGACCATGATCATCGCCCCGCGGCAACGAAAATTCCACGGCGGGGCGCCGGGCGAACGAAGGATTGCGCCCATCCCGTCGGCGGTCACCGTCGGCTCGACCCCGGGGGCGAGATGGAATCGGATCGCGTAGGGCGCGGCTTCCTTGATCTTGCGCCGCCCCTTGGGGATGAGGTTGTCCTCGCCGCGCACTTCCTTGCCATCGTTGCCGAGCGACAGCCGACGTTGGTGGATCAGCCCGAAGCCTTTGACATAGCCGTCGTGGCTCGCCTCGAGGCGTGAGGTTTCATTGTCCTCGCCGCGGTCGATGACGACATCGGTGACGCCCTTGCCGAGGCTGCCGTCGGCCAGGATCGCAGTCGAATTGCAATCGTCGAGCACCAACGTCGAATGCGCTGCGGTGGTGCGCAGCGCCGCGATCAGATGGTCGGGCAGCGTGCTCGGCACCGGCCCAGGTCCGCCGCAATTCACCACCAGCCGCTGCGCTCCGTCGCTGATTTCCAACGCCAGGGTCGACGCGCAGCCCATCGCCGCCATCCGCGCCGGGGGCGGCGGCGCGGCATCGAGCACGATAATCGTGCCCAAGGCGCTCATCCGCTGAAAACCCCAGCCCCGCGCCTGCCGCAGCGGCCGGGCGCGCATCCCGCCGCCTTCGATCAACGCGGCGATGCGTTGGGGATCGTCGGGGTTGCCACCCTGCCAGCTCGACAGCGCGCCATCGCCCATGGTGACGCCATGGAGCGCGGCGAGCGCGGCTGCGGCGGCACTTTCGAGCGCGTCGGGGAGCGTCTGCTTGGCGGCGAAATAAGCGGCGCGGACCAGGCCCAGCCGGTCGACCAGCAGCATCTGCTCCTGGGGGCTGCGGCTCATCAGTCCGCCATCTTCATATTGCGCCGCCGATAGCGCGCGCATCAGCCCCGATTCGCCGCGCGTCAGCCGGGATAGCCCGCCCTGCATCGTCAGCGCGGCGGTTACTACCCCGGCCCAGGCGGTGATCCGCGGCAGCCCCGGAGCGGCCTTGTCGGCCTGGCCGTCAAGATGCCGCGCCGCACGCGCCATGGTGTTGAGCAAGGCCGAGCGATAGGCGGCGTCGCGGCTCGACAGGATGTAGGGAGCGTAAGCGGTCCAGAACAGGATTCGGCTGCCCCACAGCTCGGGCGCCCACGCCGCATCGATCCGCGTGCCGTGCGCGATCAGCCAGCGCCCGGCGATCGCTTCGGCAAGGCGCGCGCCTTTGTCGCGGCTGGCCGAGGCGGCGAGATCGCGCAGCCAGCTGAACCCCTGGATCTCGCGCGCCAGCGGTCCCTCGGTGCCTAGCGCGGCGAAGTCGATGTCGGCGAGGCTGACCATGTCGCTGCCAAGCAGATAGCGTCCGGCGAGCAAGGCGTCGCCGCGCGCGCGGTCACCAACGACGTGGTCGCGCGGCACCGCAACCAGCCGCAGCGGCTGCCGCCCGGCGCCGAACCAGCGGCGAAGCAAGGGCGGCTTGGCGAGCTGACCAACGATGTCGTTGCTCATGCATCTCCCCGCAGCGCGGCAATATTGGCGGCATAATGCTCGGGCCCACCACGGAAGGCGGCGGTTCCGGCGACCAGCGCTGTCGCACCCGCGCTGACCACCGACGCCGCGTTGGTGACGTCGATCCCGCCGTCGACTTCGATGTCGATGCTCAGCCCCTTTTTGGCAGCCATGGTCGCGACCGCCTCGATCTTCTTGAGCTGGCTGGTGATGAACTTCTGCCCGCCGAATCCCGGATTGACGCTCATCACCAGCACCAGGTCGATGTCCTCGATCACATAATCGAGCATCTTGGCCGGGGTCGCGGGATTGAGCGACACCCCGGCGCGCTTGCCGAGCGCCTTGATCCGCTGGATCGTGCGGTGGAGGTGGGGCCCGGCTTCGGGATGGACCGTGATGGTGTCGGCCCCGGCCTCGGCAAAGGCGTCGAGGAAGCCGTCGACCGGCGAGATCATCAGGTGGACGTCGAACGGCTTGGCAGTGTGCGGACGAAGCGCCTTCACCACGCCCGGACCGATCGTCAGATTGGGGACGAAATGCCCGTCCATCACGTCAATGTGAATCCAGTCGGCGCCCGCCGCGTCGATCGCGCGGACCTCCTCGCCCAATTTGGCGAAATCGGCGGACAGGATCGACGGGGCGATGAGGGGGCGGGTCATGCGCCCGATTAGCCGCTAATCGCCGCTGCGGACAAGGTGCGCCGCAAAGAAGCCGTCGAGTCCGCCGCGATCTTCGATCATCCCCGGCACGATGCGCAGCCGACCGCGCGCGTCTGGCGTCACGCCGTCGACGATCTGGGCTGCGGGCTGGAGGCGATAGTCGGGGCGTTCGGCCAGGAAAGCGTCGATCTGTGCTTCGCCTTCCTCGGGCTCCAATGAGCACACCGCATAGACCAGGCTCCCCCCTGGCCGGACCCATTCGGCGGCGTGGAGCAGCAATTGCGCCTGAAACTCGACCATCTGCGCGATGATCTCGGGGCGCGCGCGGTAGAGCACCTCGGGGTGGCGCCGAAATGTCCCCGTCGCCGAGCAGGGCGCGTCGAGCAGGACGGCGTCAAACGGGGCGTCGGGCGACCATTCGCGCACGTCGCCAACCACGGTCTTGGCGTTAAGGCCGGTCCGCGCCAGATTCTCGCTCAGTCGGCTAAGACGACTTTCGCTGCGGTCGAGCGCGGTGACGTCATGACTCGCGGCGGCAAGCTGCATCGTCTTGCCCCCCGGGGCGGCGCAGGCGTCGAGCACGCGCTTCGCTGCGGCCGGGATCATTCGTGCCGGCAGCGAGGCGGCGAGATCCTGGACCCACCACCCGCCGTCATCATAGCCGGGGAGCTTGGCGACCGACGATGAATCGTCGAGCCGGCGCTGGCGCGGTGCGAGCGCGGTGCCGAGTGGATAGTCGTCATCCTTGGCGAAGCTCAAATCGAGCGCCGGGCGCTTTACGATCGCGCGCCGTGCGGCGGCTGCCACCGCTGGCCCCCACGCCTTTGTCCAGCGCTCGTAAACCGCTTGCGGCAAGCGCGGCAGATCGATCGCCGGGACACCCTTGCGCAGCAGCGTGCCGAGCACGCCATGAACCAGTTTGCGCGGCCCGCCGTCGACCAGCGGCAGCGCGGTCGCGACCAGCGCATGGTCGGGGGTGCCGAGCCCGATCTTCTGCGCCAGCGCCAGCCGCAGCACCATCCGTGCCTTGGCGTCGTCGGCGAGCGGGAGCCGGGTCGCGCTGTCGATCAACGCGTCGATATCGGGTAGGCGGCGCAGCGTTTCGCCGACGATCGCGCTGGCCAGCGCGGCATCGGCGGGGGGCAGCGACTTGGCATGCTGCGCGGCATTGTCCATCGTCTGGCCGCGGCGCAGGATTGCATCGAGCATCTTCAGTGCCGCTTCGCGCGCGGGCAGGCCTTCCAAATTGCGTCCGTCAAGGTTTTGCATCGCGCCCCTTAGGCGCATATGGGCAAAGAATGAAACGCCCCGCCCACCTCAGGCCGCCCGCGCACCTGACCAAGTCCCCGCCGGTCCCGGCACCCCAGGCGGTCAACCCCCCGCCGCCCGACGGTGAGGAGGATCGACTCGACCCTACGCGCTACGGCGACTGGGAGAAAAAGGGCATCGCGATCGACTTTTAATGCGCTTCGGGCCGCGGCGGCCGCGCCATCAGCGTCTCGAGCACCTGATCGATCGGCACCGCGCCTTTGAGCAAGGCGTCGACCGCGCTGACGATTGGCATGTCGATGCCTTTTTCAACCGCGATCCGGTGCAGCACCGGCGCAGTGTATGCGCCTTCGGCCACCGTGCGCCGGTCGGCCATCAGAGCGGCCGCATCGCGGCCTTCGCCGATCGCCTTGCCGAGCGAGAAATTGCGGCTGCTGGTCGATGAGCAGGTCAGCACCAGGTCGCCCAACCCCGAAAGACCGGCGAGCGTTTCGCGCCGCGCGCCCATGGCCAGTCCGAACCGGGTCATCTCGGCGAACCCGCGGGCGATCAGCGCGGCGCGCGCATTCTGACCCAGTCCGCGCCCCTCGACCACGCCGCACGCGATCGCCAGCACATTCTTGACCGCGCCGCCAATCTCGGCCCCGGCGACGTCGCTCGACAGATAGATGCGGAACGCCGGTGACGCGATCCGCTCGCGCAGCGTCTCGCCGAGCGCCGGATCCACGCACGCCAGGGTCACCGCGGTCGGCAGCCCGGCCGCGACTTCATGCGCGAAGGTCGGCCCCGACAGCACCGCCACCGGGCTGGTCGGGCATACTCCATGCGCCACCTGTTGGAGCATCTGCCCGCTGACATCCTCGATGCCCTTCGAACACAGGATCAGCGGCATGTTGGGGCACGGCGCACGCGACAGCACCGCACGCATGTGCTGCGCCGGGGTCACCACCAGCCACGCATCGCACCCCGACAAATCGGAAAAATTGCTCGTCGCGTGGATCGCCGGGTTGAGCGCCTGACCCTTCAGATAGACTGGATTCTGGTGGATCTTGTTGACCGCCGCGACGACGTCATCCTCGATCGCCCACAGCAAGGTCTCGCGCCCGCCCGCGGCCGCGACCTGCGCCAGTGCGGTGCCCCATGCGCCGCCGCCGATCACCGCCAGTTTCTCGATGCTCATCCCTTGACCCCTGCCCCGCGAACTTTTTCGGCGCTGTCGTCGAGCGGCCAGCGCGCCCGCGCCGGCGCATCGAGCCCATCGATCATGCCCGCCGCCAGCCGCTCAGCCCCGGCCCAACCGATCATCGCCGCATTGTCGGTGCACAACCACGCCGGCGGGACCGAGAAGCGGCGCCCCTCCTGCTCGGCGAGCGCCTGCAATGCCGATCGTACGGCGCAGTTGGCGGCGACCCCGCCCGCGACGACCAGGCTTGGCGCGTTGCTGACGGTTAGCGCGCGCCGCGTGCGATCGACGAAGCAATCGACCACCGCTTGCTGGAAACTCGCGGCGACGTCGGCTGCGCCATACTCGCCGCTGGTCACCGCGCGCTGCACCGCGCCCTTCAGTCCCGCGAAGGAGAAATGCGGCTCTTTGCTGCCGACCAGCGGCCGCGGCAGCGGCACCGCTTTGGCATTGCCCTCGGCCGCCAGCGATTCGATCGCCGGGCCGCCGGGGTAGGGCAGCCCAAGCAATTTGGCCGCCTTGTCGAACGCCTCGCCCGCAGCATCGTCGATGGTCGTCGCGAGGCGGCGGTAGTCGCCGACCCCGCGCACTTCGAGCAACTGGCAGTGACCGCCGCTGGCGAGCAGCAAGAGATAGGGAAAATCGAGGCTGCGATCGACCAGCCTCGGGCTCAAGGCATGGCCTTCTAGGTGGTTGACCGCGATCAGCGGCTTGCCCGCCGACAGCGCCAGCCCCTTGCCGGCGAGCAGCCCGACCATCCCCCCGCCGATCAGTCCTGGCCCGGCGGTCGCGGCGATCGCGTCGACTTCGCCGATCGCGACACCGGCTTCGTGGAGCACCTGGCGGATCAGGTCGGGGAGGATTTCGACATGCGCGCGGGCGGCGATTTCGGGGACCACGCCGCCGAACGGCCGGTGGGCTTCATTCTGCCCGACTACCGCCTGGGCGAGAATCTGGCGGTCGCTCGACACCAGCGCCGCAGCGCTATCGTCGCATGACGATTCAAGGGCGAGAATGAGGGCCATCGGCGATGCCCTTTGCCTGATGCGGGCGGTTTGCGCTAGCGCGGCTCACGATGAAGACACTGACCCTTGGCACTCGCGGTTCGCCGCTCGCACTGGCGCAGGCGCACCTCACCGCTGCGGCGATCGAGACGGCGCACGGCTGGCCGCGCGGTTCGATCGAAATTGTCCCCGTGCGCACCAGCGGCGACCGCATCCAGGACCGCCCGCTGGCCGAGGTCGGCGGCAAGGCGCTGTGGACCAAGGAACTCGACCTCGCCTTGCTCGCCGGGGAGACCGATTGTTCGGTCCATTCGATGAAGGATGTCGAAAGCGATCGTCCGCCGTCGCTGGTGATCGCCGCGCTGCTGCCTCGCGCCGACGTCCGCGACCGGTTGATCGGGGCGGGATCGCTCGCCGACCTTCCGCACGGCGCGATCGTCGGAACGTCATCGCCGCGCCGTGCGGCGCAGGTTCGCCGCCTCCGCCCCGACCTTCGCACCGTCTCGATCCGCGGTAATGTCGCGACCCGCCTCGCCAAGCGCGACGCCGGCGAAGTCGACGCCACCTTGCTCGCCGCCGCCGGCCTTGACCGCCTCGGGCAAAGCGAAGTCGGCTCGCCGATCGCGGTCGAGGTGATGCTTCCGGCCCCGGCGCAGGGCGCGGTCGGGATCGAATGCCGCGCCGACGATGCCCGCGTTGCCGCGTTGCTCGCCGCGATCAACCATCGCGACACGTCGGCCGCGATCGCTGCCGAACGCGCATTCACTTTGGCATTGGGCGGTACCTGCCATACCCCGGTCGCCGCGCTGGCGTTGGTCGAGGGTCAACAGATCGCCTTTCGCTGCGAGCTGCTGAGCGAGGACGGCACCGATCATGTCACCGATGCAGCGCGCTTCGCCGTGGGCGATCTTGACGCTCCGGCGGCGCTGGCGCGATCGTTGCTCGCGCGTGCGCCCGCCAGCATTCGCCGCTTGTTTGAGGGCACGTGAAAAAACTCCTCTTGCTTCGGCCCGAGCCCGGGTTGAGTGCGAGTGCCGATCATGCTCGGTCGCTCGGCCTCGATGTGGTGACGTGCCCGTTGTTCGCGGTCGAGCCGGTGGCGTGGACCGCGCCCGACCCGGCCGGCTTCGACGCTTTGCTGCTGACCAGCGCCAATGCGGTGCGTCATGCCGGGCCGGGGTTCGCCAAAGTGGCCGCGCTTCCGGTCATCGCGGTCGGCGAAGCGACGGCCGACGCGGCTCGGGCCGCGGGATTAAACGTGACCATGGTCGGGGTCGCCGGTGCCCAGCATTTGCTCGATGACCTCGCCGACAAGCGCAAGTTGCTTCACCTCACGGGGGTCGATCATGGCGCCATCACCGACGACAGGGTGACCACGCTCTTGGTCTATCGCGCCGGGCAGATCGACGCTCCCAATTTGCCTGTCGTTTCCAATCTGGTGATCGCGGTTCACAGCCCGCGCGCTGGCGCCCGGCTCACCCAATTGGTCGGCGCGCGGTCGGGTGGGGTGGTCGCCGCGATCAGTGAGGCGGCGGCATTGGCCTGCGGGTCGGGCTGGCGAGCGATCGAATGGGCGCCGCAACCGACCGATTCGGCGCTTCTAGCCCTCGCCGCGCGGCTGTGCCAAAGTCGCCGACCATGACCGCTTATCCCACCCGCCCGCCCATGACCTGGACCGCGCGCTTGGCGTGGATGCTGCTGCTGCTGGCAGTCGGTGCCGCGCTTGCCACGTGGGGCCTCACGCGCTGGGATCGCGGCGCACGATTCCTTGGCGTCGCGCCCGATGTTCCGACCGATTTGCGGTCGCGGCTGGTCGCTCAGGCCCCGGCGTTCGCGCCGGTCGTCGCCCCGCCGCTCGAATCGCCACGCGTCGCTGCGCTTGAGGCGCGGCTCGCGATGCTCGAACGCCAAACGCAAAGCGTTCAGGGCTCGGCCGGGCGCGCCGATGCCTTGGTCATCGCCTTCGCCGCGCGCCGCGCGGTCGAGCGCGGGGTCGCGCTGGGCTATCTCGAGCCGCTGCTGGTCGAGCGCTTCGGCGCCAATCACCAGCGCGCGGTGGCGATTGTGGTCACCGCGGCGCGATCGCCCTTGACCCAGGCCGAGCTGATCGCTGACTTCGACCGGCTTGGCCCGCTGCTGCGCGGCAAGGCGCCCGACGAGGGCTGGTGGACCGGAGCCAAGCGCGAACTCGGCACGTTGATTTCGATCCGCCGCAACGACGTTCCCAACCCGCGACCGGCGGCGCGCTACGACCGCGCCCGCGCCCGCCTCGAAGCCGGCGAGGTCGACGCCGCGCTGGCCGAGGTGATGCGGCTGCCCGGCGCTGCGCGGCCAGAAGCGCAAGGCTGGATCACCAACGCCCGCCGGCTGATCGCCGCCAAGCGCGCGCTCGACGAGATTGAAAGCGCGGCGCTGGTCGGTCCGGTGCGCCCCGCGCTCGGCGCTTGACCTCCCGCCTAAGGCCAGGCGATGGTCAGGTCCGGGCAAGGTTGACGACGCTAAGCCACTGGACAGGCTGAATTCGGGTGAGGGATCTAGACTTCATGACGCCAGTTTTGCGACGCATTCAGCACGGTTTCGGATGGGTCGCGGCGGGCCTCGCGCTCGGCCTTCCGGCACCGTCTGCGGCGCAGGTTCAGCAGGATCCGCTTGCGCCGCTGACGATTCCGGTGGTGCGGCCCTTCCCGCAATCGACCCCGCCGCTGCGGCCGTCGTTCCAGGGCTCTCCCGCGGGGCTTCGCGACCGCATCACGGCGCTGGGGCGCAGCTTCGATGGCAAGGTCGGGATCTCGGTCGTGTCGATCGGCGAGGGCTGGCAGATCGACCACAATGCAATCGTGCTTTATCCACAACAAAGCTGTTCCAAACTGTGGGTTGCGATCGCCGCGCTCGATCTGGTCGACAAGGGCCGCGTCCGGCTCGACGACCGGGTCACGCTCGGGCGCGACGATCTGACGCTGTTTCACCAACCGCTGCGCGACAAGATTCTCGGCGGTGGCCACACCACGTCGCTCGGATCGCTGATGTTCACTGCGATCACCGAAAGCGACAATACTGCCAACGACAAGTTGATGCGCTCGATCGGCGGCCCAAGCACGGTGCGCGAAATGATCGCCGCCAAGGGATTGGGCTCGATCCGCTTCTACGATGGCGAGCGCGCGCTCCAGTCGAAGATCGCCGGACTCATCTGGAGCCAGAATTATTCGATCGGCGACGCCTTCTACAAGGCGCGCGGCGCGCTTCCGCTGAGCGTGCGCAAGGCGTCGTTCGATCGCTATGTCGCGGATCCCTATGACGGCGCCTCGCCGCATGCGGTGGCGCTTGCGCTGGCGCGGCTCAAACGCGGCGATTTGCTGTCGCCCGCCTCGACCTCGCGGCTGCTGTCGACGATGGCTTCGACCAGGACCGGCAAGGCGCGCGTTCGTGCCGCGCTCGCGCCGGGTTGGAAATGGTCGCACAAGACCGGTACCGGGCAGGTGCTTCAGGGCCGCATTGGCGGGATCAACGACATCGGCATCCTCACCGCGCCCGATGGCACCGCTTATGCGGTGGCGATCATGACCGTCCCCAATCGTAGCGACGGCGCGGCGCAGGGGCTGATGCAATCGGTCGCCCGCGCGGTGATCGCCGCTCATTTGTCGCGGGATGGCGGCTGACCTCGACCCGGCGGCGCGGGGGGCGGGGCGGGGCCGGGGGCCGCGGGGGGCGCGCCCCCCGCGCGGCCGGGGGGGGCGGCGGGGGGG
>JAJAYY010000208.1 GCA_026785965.1 Sphingomonas bacterium | reverse complement strand
CGGCGCCGAAGGCGAGCTTCGACTTCAGGAAATCGACCGTCGCTTCATTGAGCAGACCGTCGCCGCGATAGGTATGGCTGAGCTTGGCGGTATAAACGTCGTTGTTGACCTTTGTGCCGCGCGACCGGACGGCGTTGCCGCCGTAGTCGCGCAGGTCCGTTTCCTTGCGGATGCTGCCGCTAAGCTCGACGCGCTGGTTGTCGGTTGCCTGGAACGTCAGCTTGCCGAAGCCCAGATGCTCGCGGAACGGGCTTGAGTAGGTTCCGGCAAAATCCTGAGGGTCAAAGTTGATCAGCCCGGCGTCCGCCGGAGCCGGATTTCCGGGCGCCACATTGATCACGCGGTCCTGAATATTGGCTTCGTAGCTGCCGAAGAAGAACAGGCGGTCACGGATGATCGGTCCGCCGAGAGCGCCGCCATATTGAAGGCGTTTGAGCTTCGGCACCTGCTGGCCATTCTCCTTCTGGAAAAAGTCGCGGGAGATCATGTTTTCGTTCTGATAGGTGCCGAACAGATCGCCGTGAAATTCATTGGTGCCAGACTTGGTGACGGCGGTGATGATCGCCGTGCCGGCATCCTCGAACTCGGCCTTGAAGTTGGAGCTGAGCACTCGAAACTCCTTGACCGCGAGTTGGGAGAAGGGATTGCCGCGGCTGACGTCCTGGCCGACGATGCCGCCCTGGTTGACGTTGCCCTTGAGGCTGACGCCATCGATGAACACGTTGACTTGCGGACCGCCCAGGCTCTCGCCGTCGCGGCTGGCGCCGACGCCGCCGCCCGAGAAGGTCTGGCGGAAGTCGGTCTGGTTGACCCGGATACCCGGCGCCAGAGCGGCGAAATTGATGAAGTTGCGGTTGTTCTGCGGCAGGTTCTCGATCTGGTCCTGGGTGACGTTGGTACCGACTTCCGACGTGCGAGTCTCCACCAGGCGATTGCCGACGACGACCACCGTTCCTCCTTCGGAAGCGGTCGCCTCCTCGCCAGCCGGTGCGGTGTCGCTTGCGGTATCGATGTCGAGCGAGGCCGTTTGTCCGACCGACACGATTACCCGGCGGGTCACCTTGGCTGCGCCTGCTGCCGTAAAGCTGATGTCATAGGTTCCCGGCTGAAGGCCGGTGAGAACGTATAAACCGGTAGGGCCGGTCAAAGTGCGGCTGATCGCGCCTGTATCGACGCTAACAGCTTCAACGGCTGCACCCGCAACCGGAGCCGCCGATGTCGTCACCTGACCGCGGATCGTCGCTGTCGTGAGCTGCGCCGCTGCCGGCTGCGCGGCGGCGAGGGTCAGGGTGATGCTTGATGCCCCAAGCATGAGCGCGCGGATCATCATTTGGCGAGTGATAGCCATGGTCAGTTTCCCTCCGTTGCGACGTGTGTTCGTGATGGTGTGCGGTAATCGAATTTGACGCGCGCGGTCGAGGCGCGGGCGACGAGCGTGGGGGCGAGAATGTGGGTCGTTGGCGCGGCGCCGTCGTCGCGCATGCGCGCCAGCAAAATGGTCATCGCATGGGCGCCCAATTCGTCGATATGAACCTTCATCGTGGTCAGCGGCGGCGACGCATAGCCGGCCAGCGGAATGTCATCGAACCCGGCGACGCCGACATCGTCGGGGATAGCGAGGCCGGCATCCTCGAGCACCGCCATGCACCCCAGCGCCATCATGTCGTTGGCGCAGAAAATCGCGTCGAACGGCACGCGTCCGGCGATCAGCAGCCGCGCGGCTTCGGCCCCGCCAGCCTCGGTAAAGTCGCCCGGGACGATCACCGGACCGCGCTCGCCGATGGTCGCGGCGATGGCGTCGACAAACCCTTGCTGGCGCTGGCGCGCGTCGCGATTGTGGCGCGGCCCGGCGATGTGCGCAATCCGCCGATAGCCTTGCGCGACAAGGTGCTCGGTGATGGCGCGCGCGCCGCCTTCATTGTCGATCCCGACCGCGCTCGCCTCACCGTGGGTGTGGTCGTCGTTGAGCAGGACCGCGGGAAGACCGTGCGGAAGCGCGTCGTGCAAGTGGCTGCCGTCACCCTCGGGCGACATCACCAGCAAGCCGTCGACGCGGCCGCGCATGGCACGAATCGCGGTCGCGGTTTCGTGCGGGCTGCCGTGCATGTTGCTGAGCAGGAGTTGCAGACCGCTGGCGTGGGCGACGCGGTCGATGCCGCGTACCAGCTCGCTGAAATATTCGCCGAACAGATCGGGCAGGACGACGCCGATCGCGTCGCAGCGGCGGCGGGTCAGGCTGCGCGCGCCTTCGTGGGGAATGTAGCGCAGCCGGCGCGCCGCATCCTGGATCCTGGCACGGGTTTCGGGCGTGACGTTGGGGTTCTGGTTGAGCGCACGCGACGCCGACGCGACGGAAACCCCCGCTTCGCGCGCAACATCGCGGATGGTCACCATCGCGCTTCTCCTCCCAACCCTCCCGCTCATTTCGGCGGTTCAGGTCAATACGGGTGAGCCTCCTACCCGCCGGAACGGTGTAACCGGTTACATTGGCCTGCCGCAAGACAGATTATGTCGCTAATTTGTCACGATCAGGAAAGAAGCGCCGTGCCGGCTTCGTTGAACAGGTGGATATGCGCTGGCTCAGGGGTCAGCGCGATCGTCTCGCCCTCGGCGATCGGGACCGGCTCGCGCTGCTGCCATACGAGTTCGCCCTCGCCAGCCGCATCGACGAGGTGAATGTTGGCGCTGCCGCCGAGGCGTTCAATGAATTGCGCGGTGCGGCTCAGACCCCCGGCATCGCTCGACGCGGCGAGATGTTCGGGGCGGATGCCGAGCGTGACCTTGCCGGAGGCGGGGAGCGTCTTTGCTTTGTCGGGCAAAGCGATGAGCGCGCCGTCGTCGAGCCGCACGCTCGGGCGATCATCGGCGCCGCCGACGATTTCGCCGGTCAGGAAATTCATCTGCGGCGATCCGATGAAGCCCGCGACGAACAGGTTGTCGGGTCGCTCGTAGAGATCGGCGGGGGTGCCGACCTGCTCGATCTTGCCAGCGCGCATGACGACGATCCGGTCGGCCAGCGTCATCGCTTCGACCTGGTCGTGGGTGACGTAGATGGTGGTCGTCTTGAGCTGGCGATGGAGCGCGGCGAATTCGAACCGCATGCGGACGCGCAGCGCGGCATCGAGGTTCGACAAGGGCTCGTCGAACAGGAACACTTCGGGTTGACGGACGATCGCCCGGCCGATCGCGACTCGCTGACGCTGGCCGCCCGACAAGGCCGCGGGCTTGCGCTCGAGCAGGGTCTCGATCCCGAGGATCGCGGCGGCGCGGTCGACCGCCGCGTCGATCTCGGGCTTGGGCTTGTTGGCGAGCTTGAGCGCGAACGCCATATTCTCGCGCAGGCTGAGGTGCGGGTAAAGCGCATAGCTTTGGAACACCATCGCGATCCCGCGTTTCGCCGGGGGCAGGCCGTCGACCTTCTTGCCGCCGATCGAAATGCTCCCCTGGTCGAGTTCCTCGAGCCCGGCGACGGCGCGCAAAAGGGTCGATTTGCCACACCCCGACGGCCCGACGATGACGCAGAATTCGCCGTCGGCGACGGTCAGGCTGACGTCGCGCAGGACCTCGGTTTGGCCAAACGACTTGCTGGCATGTTCGACGCTTAGCTCACTCATTGCACGCGACCTCCTCGCGTACGCACGCTAGGTCAACCGCGCGGCCGCCCGCAACCGCTGTCTCGATTTGGCCCACTCGGCGCCACGCAAAAGGGCGCCGCTCGATCCTGAGCGACGCCCTTGCTGTAGTCCGTGAATCGATCAGAACTTGTAGCTGGCGCCAAACTTCAGGCGCCACAACGAGGCGTTGTTCTTGATCTCATTGTCGGTGTCGAACGAGCCACCGGTGTAGCCACTGATGATGTAGCGGCCGGCCGAATCGAGTCCGCTGATGCTCGCGACATCCTGCACTCCGACCGAACTGCGGCGGCGGAAGACGTTCCACTTGTTGCTCAGAACGTTGAGGAAATTGTCGACCATCGCATAGACTTCGATGGTGTCCTTGACCCCAATCAGGCGACCAGCACCGGGCAGTTGCTGCGAAATACGAAGGTCCATGTCATAGTACCAGTCGTTGTTGCAGGTGTTGCGCTTGATCGTCGTGCCACGTGCCTCGCGGGCGCACTTCAGACCATCAACAAACGTGTTGAGCGAAGCGACCGCAGCGGCGTTGGACGACGGCGACAGATTGGGGTCGGTCGGCCCGGTTGGAACATAGAGCAAGGCATTGTCATTGCCCGAGGCGCTGTTGCTAAAGATGCCCCCGCCCGAGAAGGTCAAGCTGTAGGGACGCCCCGAACGCGCGACGAACGAAATCCCGAACTTGGTGTCGAGGTCGCCGAAGAACTTCTCACGGAAGCTCGTCGCCAGCGTGATGTTGTGCTTGCTGCCATAATAGCCGCGCGATTCGTCTGGGTTCTGACGGTCGTCGTTGGCAGTCTGGTCGTAGTTCGACGTGGCGGTCGAATTGAACATGTTCCGCCGGTCGTGCGAGTCGGTGTAGGCGTAACCGGCGCTGAAATAGACCCCGCCGCCCGGTGTGAAGATGCCGCTGCCGAAATCCTTCGCCAGCAAGGCCGAGAAGATCTGGCTGGTGAAGCCCTTGGCGTTGGTCAGCATCATTTCATCGATGCGCGAGCCGCCGAAGCAAGCCGCGTTGAGGTTTTCGAACCGCGGCGGCGCGCCCGGATCGACCAGCTTGCCGGTGCAGCCGGCACGCGTCAGGTCGATCTGGCGATAGATCGGCCGACCGTCGATGGTGTAGCCGCCGGCGCCGGCAGCGGGGTTGATCGCCTGGGCGAGATCGACGATCGTGAACGGATCGCGATAGCGGCTGAGGATGTAATCGCCGTTGAGGCGCCACCCGCTGAAGAAGCCCGGCGCAATGTTGAGCCGCGTTTCAAAGCCGAGGTTGGTGCGCACCACGGTCGCCATCTTGATGTCGGGATCGATCGACTGGGTGTTGGCCTGGCCGACGGCGGCGAGCGCCGCACCGCCATTGATCGCGCACGCCGGGACACCGGTGAACACACCGCCGACGACAACGTCGATCTGACCCGCCGGGCACGGATTGGCGACCGTTCCCTGGGTCGTGCCGAGCCCGAACACCGATCCGTCGTTCTGGAACGAATTGGCGAACCAGACCAAGGGATCGCCGCCCGAGAAGACGCCGACGCCAGCACGCAGCTTGGTGCGGCTGAAGATCGAGAAGTCGTTGAGGTCATAGGTCGCGGCGACGCGCGGCAGGATGATCGGATCGATGTCGCTGAAGCCGGTATCGTTGCCAAAGCCGAAGCGGGTCTTGAAATTGGGGTTGAGGGTCGGGTGGTCGCCCTTGAAGAAGTCCGCGCGGAGCCCGAGAACGACATTCAGATTGTCGGACATCCGCCAATCGTCCTGTGCGTAAAGCGTATAGATGCTGCGCTTGAACTTGGCGGCGGCGGAATTGATGTCGCCGCTGGCGGTGAAATTGCCGAACGCCCCTTCAGTCAGACCGGGCACGACGTTGAACGGACGCGTATCGGTCTGGTTGCTGCCGATGCCCGGCGACAGCAGGCCGGCCTGGAGGTCGGCGATGTTGCGGAAGACGAGCGTGCCGGTCGCATTGGCGACGAACAGGTTGAAGACGTCCGCCGTGTTGAGCTCGGCTCCGACCTTGAAGCTGTGGTCGCCGAGGCCAATCTTGATAGCACCTTTATATTGTTGAATGCGGTTGCGCAGGTCGTTGGCCGAACGATTGGAGCCCGGTCCGGCGAGAATCGTGGCATCCGGCGGCGTCTGGCCGAATGGGCTGGTGCCCAGCGGCGGATTGTCGATGCCAACGATGATCCGCGGAATCGGATTGTCCGACTGGGCTTCGCCGCCACCGACCGGATCCTGGCGATCGCGAATGTCGGAGCGCGAGTAACGCAGCTCGGTCGAGATGTTGTCGGTCCACTTCGAGTAGAGGCGGCCCGAGTAGAAGTTCGACACGCTGCCCGAGGTCAGGAAGGTGTTGTAGCCGGTGACCTGCGGCGAGGTGCCGGAAAAGAAGTCGTCCGACCCGATGCGGGCTTCCTCGATCCGTTGGAAGGTGCCTTCGAGGCGGTGGTTATCGGTGATCTGAAAATCGGCACGGGCGAACCAACGTTCATTGGTGAACGGCAGGCTGCGCGCGAGCGGGCCGGTTTCGATTCCGTAGGTGTCGCGCAGGACCTGCGAGATCGCGTTGAAATTCGCCTCGGTTACCGCAGCAATCTCGGTCGCGTAGCCGAGGCCGGCGGGTCCGACCTCCTGCGTGTCGGCCGACTTGCGGCTTTCATAGGCGCCGAACAGGAACAAGCGATTCTTGAACACCGGACCGCCGAGCGAAACGCCCCAGCGCTTGTCGCTGAAGTCGGCGATGGTGATTTTCTGACCCCTGAGCTTGTCGCCGGTCAGCTTGTTGTCGGTATATTCGAAGAAGCCACCGCCGTGGAACTTGTTGGTGCCGCCGCGGGTGACGACGTTGATCGCGCAACCGGTGAACTGGCCGAATTCGACATCGAATGGCGCGAACTGGACCTGAGTCTCGCGGATCGCGTCATACGGCAGCGGGGTCGAGCTGCGCGACGAAAAGCCGGTGTCGTTAAGGCCGTAGACGTCGCTCTGGGTAATGCCGTCGACGGTGAAGGCGTTGCCGCGGTCGTTGCCGCCGAGGCACGAGATGCGGTCCTGGCCGGTTTGATCGTCGCGGTCGAGGCTGACGCGCGGATCAGCGCGGATGACGTCGCGAATGTCGCGGTTGAACGACGGCGCCGATTCAAGCACGTCGGCGCCGAACGAAGTGCCGGGGCCGGTCGCGAGCTGGGTGACGCGGGCACGGGCGCCGGTGACGACGATGGTCTCGGTGCTTGCCTCGGCCGACGCCGCTGTCAACGTGAAGCTGAGCTGGGTCGCGCCCTGCAATGAAGTGGTGATGTCATTGACCGTCTGGCCCTGGAAATTGGGGGCGGTCGCGGTGACAGTGTAAGGGCCGCCGGTCGACAGGTTGCGGGCCGAGAAATAGCCCTGTGCGTTGGCCGAAGTGGTGTCGGTGGCACCGGTGCGCGTGTCGGTGATGATCACCGTGGCGTTGGCCAGCGGTTCGCCCGCTTCATTGTTCACCTGACCATTAATTTCGGTCGTGATCTGCTGCGCCTGGGCAGTGGTGGACAGGATGGCAGTCGCCGCGAGCGGCACGGCAAACATCGCGCAGGAGCGCAGCAAGAAAGCTTTTTTCACGATCAACCCCAATGGAAAAGTGAACCCGAATCCCCGGTCACATCTGGGGTCGCTAGAGCGTGGATAAGACGAAATGACGAATTTTCGAGTTCGTCAGGCCTGGTCTTTTCCGAGCGTTGTAAGAATTACACGCTGCCCGTCGCTAACCCCGCGACTCTGAGTCGCCTAAAGCAAGGGGCGCCCAAATTTACAAGCAGCGATGCACAGTCAGGCGCGATCGAGTCTGCGACCGATGCTAACCAGCAACATGATCAGCAGCGGCACCAGCACGATCGACAGGATGATCTTGGCGAGCGCTTGCCCGGCAATCAGATCGGCGATCGGGCGAACACCATAAAATGCGACAGTGATGAAGATCAACGTGTCGACGATCTGGCTCAAGGTTGACGCGATTGCGGCGCGCACCGCGACCAGCCGGGTGCCCATCTGCGTGAGTTTCGAGAACAAATAGACGTTGAGCGTCATCGACACGCCGTAAGCGATGATTCCCGCCGCCATCAGCCGCCAGCTCTGTCCGAGGATGATCGGAAAAGCTTCCTTGGCCGGCTCGTACATTCCCGTGTCGGTCGGCAGCTGGATGACGATGAAGGTGAGGATCATGGCGGTGACCAGCGGGACGAAGCCGAACCGCACCAGCCGGTCGGCCGTCGCTCGGCCGTACAGTTCCGCAACCGCGCTCGACAACGCGACGAGCAGCAGGAACGGGAAAATCCCGGCCTCGACAGCGAGCGGTCCGAGCGCCACCTGCTTCGAGCCCAGCACTCCGGCGATACAGGTCATTCCGCCGTATAGCAGTGCGAATG
>JAJAYY010000207.1 GCA_026785965.1 Sphingomonas bacterium | reverse complement strand
GCGGGCGATGCCGTCGCCGACCGACAGCACGCTGCCGACTTCGGAGACCTGCGCGTCGGCGTCGAAGTTCGCGATCTGGTCGCGGATGACGCGGGAAATTTCAGCGGCGCGGATATCCATGTTCAGCCTTTCATCGCCAAAGCGAGACTATTGAGTTTGGTACGGATTGAGGCATCGATCATCTGGCTTCCAAGCCGGACGACGAGGCCTCCGAGAATTGCGGGATCGACCTTGGTCTCGATTGCGACATCGCGACCGACGCGGGCCTTAAGATTGGTCTTGAGCGCAGCGACCTGACGGTCGTTGAGCGGATGCGCGGTGGTGACCTCGGCAGTGGTTTCGCCGCGGTGGCCGGCAGCAAGCTGGCGGACCGAGCGGATGACGTTGCGAAGCTCGTCGAGACGCCCGTTCTGAGCCAGCACGCGGAGGAATTTGGCGGTGATCGGATCGACGCCGAGCGCCGGGATCAGCGCCGCGATCGTCTTCGTGGCGTCAACCCGGCTGACCAGCGGGCTCGACACCAGCGTGCGAAAATCGTTCGATTCGGCAAGCGCCGCCTCGACCGAATCGAGGCTTCGCGTGACCGCGTCAATCTGCTGTTCGTCGCGGGCGAGGCCGAACAAAGCGGTTGCGTAACGCCCCGCTAAGCTGGCTTGAATGCCGCCGGATGTCTCCACGTGCTCGAAGCTCCAGACTAGGATATTGCCCCAGGCGGGAATGGACGCTTCGGCGAAAAACCGCGCGCCCCCCATGGGTTGGCGCGCCCCTAGCAAGAGGCGCTGCGCGATGCAAGGCGGGTCTGGGTGTGGATCAGATATCGCGGGTGTGAAACGGTGTGAATGGCGTCTTGCATTAGCCACCGAACGGGCCACAGGGCGTGAAACCGTCGCGTTGGTAGAGACGATTGGCGGCGGCGAACAACGCGCTGTTGTCGGTTTCGAGGCTCAACCGGGTCATTCCCGAGGCGCAAGCGAGTTCGCCTTCGCGGAATGACCCAATCATCGCGTCCTCGCTTTGGCCGCAAGGCGCGGGATGCACGGCGCGCTTAAGCCTTCTATCACTCCCCCATGACCCGCCCCGATCCTGAATCCGCCTGCAACGCCTGCGACGCCCGCGACCGGGCGCGGGACGGGCTGTTCGTCGGCGCCGTCATGACTACGCGCATCTATTGCAAGCCAAGCTGCCCCGCGCGCCACCCCAAACGCGAGAATGTCGAATTTTTCACCACGCCGGCCGAAGCGCGAGCCGCCGGCTATCGAGCCTGCCTCCGCTGCCGCCCCGACAAAGTGGGGCGCGACCGACAGGCAGTGGCCAAGGCGGTCGGGCTGATCGAAGCCGCCAAGGAGCCGGTGCGGTTGGCCGCGCTGGCGGCGGAAGTCGGCTACGCCCCGCATCATTTCCAACGGCTGTTCACCCGCGACACCGGGGTGTCGCCCGCTGCCTATGCCCGAGCGGTTCGCGCCCGCCGCGCCGAGGCTCATCTCCAAGAGGACAAGCCAGTGACCGATGCGATTTACGATGCCGGCTTCAGTGCGCCGAGCCGGTTCTACGCCGACGCCGGAGCGCGGCTCGGGATGACTCCGTCGGTGTGGCGCGACGGCGGGCGCGGCGAGACGATCCGCTTCGTCGTCGCCGACAGCCCGCTCGGGCCGCTGCTGATCGCGGCGACGCAGAAAGGCATCTGCCGGCTGACCTTTGGCGAGGATGAGGCGGCGCTTCAAGCCAGATTCCCCCACGCCGACATTCGCGCCGACGACGGGACCATCGTGCCATGGGTCGAGGCGGCGTTGTCGCAGATCGAGCGTCCGAGCGATCACCAGCTGCCGCTCGACGTGCGCGGCACCGCGTTCCAGGAAAAAGTGTGGGCCGAATTGCGCAAGATTCCGCTTGGGCAGACGCGCAGCTACGGCGACATCGCCGCCGCAGTCGGATCGCCTGGCGCGGTGCGCGCGGTCGGCACCGCCAACGGCTCCAACCCGGTCGCGGTGCTGGTCCCGTGCCACCGCGTGATCCGGTCCGACGGCAGCCTTGGCGGCTATGGCGGCGGGCTGCCGAACAAGGTGAAACTGCTTGCCGCCGAAGGAATAAGCGAACCCGCGCCGCTGCTGCCCTTGGGCGATTAGTAGCGTCGTTGGTCGATTGGCTATAGCCGTCCCCAATGGATCGCCCGATGGCGGGTCGATCGAAGGGGGAATTCAATGCAGGACGTCATGGTCGAGAGCACCGCGCTGCGGCCGTTGTGGAAGCGTATCGCCGATTTTCCGCTGGTCAGCATGCTGCTTGCCGTCGCGTTGTTTATTGGCGCCACTGCGCTGGTCACATTGATCGCCAGGCTGTTGCCGCCGATGGACAAGCTTGCCGCGACCGCGATCAAGTCGGCGCTGGCGATCCTCGTCGTCACGTTGGTCTACAAGCTCGCAATCCGCAAATTGGGTGATGAACCGCGCGACGATCTTCCCGCCGCCGGCGCCGCCAAGGGGCTCGGTTTCGGGCTATTGTTCGGATTTATCCTATTCTCGTTGGTTGTCGGAGTCGCCGGTTTGCTCGACGTCTACAATATCGTTGGCGAGGGCGGGATCGCCGCTTTGTGGTCGTCGCTGATCGTGATGGCGATCATGCCCGCCTTCATGGAAGAATTGCTGTTCCGCGGGATCCTGTTCCGCCACCTTGAGGCGTTCGGCGGAAGCTGGTTCGCGCTGGCGCTGACCTCGGCGCTGTTTGGGCTGGGTCACATCATGAACCCCAACGCCACCGCTTTGTCGTCGTTCGCGATCGCGATCGAGGCCGGGATCTTGCTCGGCGGCGCTTACATGCTGACGCGTTCGCTGTGGATGCCGATGGGGCTGCATGCGGCGTGGAATTTCACCCAGGGCGGGATTTTCGACGTCCCGGTCTCAGGTATTGACCAGCAGGGCCTGGTCACCGCCAAGCTGTCCGGCCCCGAATTGCTGTCGGGGGGCTCATTCGGGCTCGAGGCGTCGCTCATCGCGATGGTGCTCGCGACTGCGGCTGGGGTGTGGTTGGTGGTGCTTGCAGTGCGCCGCGGCCATGTCGTGCGGCCGTGGTGGGTGCGGCGGCGACTGGCGGCTGAACCCGCGCTCGATCCGGCGCAAGTGACGGGTTAGCGCTTAGAGGAAGCTGTACGGATCGACATCGACCGCGACGCGGACCTTGGCCGGCCAGTCGAGCGCGCCGAGCCAGTCGCGGATGACATCCTGAACGTCGAGCTTGCGCGCGGCATGGACCAGCAAGCGCTGGCGGTGGCGGCCACGCAGCATCGCGAGCGGGGCGGGCGCGGGGCCGAATACCGCCAATTGATCGATCTCTGGCGCGGCATGGCCGATGCGGCGCGCGACGGCCTCGGCTTGCTCCTTGTCCTCGCTCGACACGATGATTGCGGCGAGCCGGCCAAACGGGGGCATTGCCGCTTCGCGCCGCGCCTCGGTTTCGGCGGCATAGAAGCCGGGGATATCGCCCGACACCAAGGCGGCGATGACCCCGGCATCGGGGTCATGCGTCTGGACCAGCACGCGCCCGGGCTTGTCACCGCGCCCGGCGCGACCGGCGACCTGCTGAATCTGCTGGAAGCTGCGCTCGGCAGCGCGCAGGTCGCCGCCCTGAAGCCCAAGGTCGGCATCGACCACCCCGACCAGCGTCAGATTGGGGAAATGATAGCCCTTGGTGACGAGCTGGGTGCCGACGACGATGTCGATCTCCTGCGCGTCCATCGCCCGAACGAACTCGGCGGCGCGCGCGGGAGACCAGATCGTGTCGCTGGTGACGATCGCGGTGCGGGCGTCGGGGAACAGCGCTGCGACCTCGTCGGCGATGCGCTCGACCCCGGGGCCGCAAGCAACGAGACTGTCTTCATCGCCGCACTCAGGGCACAGCCGCGGCGGAGGCATGACGTGGCCGCAATGGTGGCACGCGAGACGATGCATCAGGCGGTGCTCGACCATCCACGCGGTGCAATTGGGGCACTGGAAGCGGTGACCGCAGGTGCGGCAAAGCGTGAGCGGGGCAAAGCCACGGCGGTTGAGGAACAGCAACGACTGCTCGCCCGCGGCGAGATTGGATTTGAGCTCGGCGACGAGTTTGGGCGCCAGCCAGCGGCCGCGCGGGGGCGGGTCGAGCGTGAGGTCGAGCGCCTCGATCGTCGGCATGATCGCGGCGCCGTGGCGGGTGGTAAGGAGCAATTCTCGGTAGCGTCCGATCTCGACCATGTGGCGGGTCTCGATCGCCGGAGTGGCCGAGGACAGGATCACCGGAATGGCTTCGAAATGGCCGCGCATCACTGCGACGTCGCGGGCGTGATACTGAACGCCTTGCTCCTGCTTGAAGCTCGGCTCATGCGCCTCGTCGACAACGATCAGCCCGAGGTTGGCGTAAGGCAGGAACAAGGCCGAGCGCGCGCCGACCACGACCTTGGCCTCGCCGCTGGCGAGCGCGCGCCAAGCGCGGCGACGCTGCGAGGAACGCAAATCGCTGTGCCACGCCACCGGCTCACACCCGAAGCGCGCGGTGAAGCGGGTCAGGAACGGCTCGGTCAGTGCGATCTCGGGCAGCAGGACGAGCGTCTGCTTGCCCCGGCGCAGCGCTTCGGCAATGGCCTCGAAATAGACTTCGGTCTTGCCCGATCCGGTGACTCCATCGAGCAGCACGGGATCGAACCCGTGGCCGATCGCGGAAGTGAGGCTCACCGCAGCGGCGGTCTGCTCGGGGTTGAGCGCAGGCGGCGCGAAGTCGGGGTCAGGCTCGGGGAAAGGTGCGTCGCCGTCGACCTCGATCCGCTCGATTGCGCCAAGGTTGACCAGGCCGCGCAAGACCGCATCGCTGACTTCGGCATGAGCGGCGAGCTCGCGCACCGTGCCTTGGCGACCGTCGAGCGCGGCGAGCGCTTTCTCGCGCTGGGGGGTTAGGCGGGCGGGGACGAGGCCGGTGACGCGATATTCGATCATCTGGCGCGGTCCGGCGAGTGCCGACGAGGAAGGCAGGATCATCCGCAACACGGCAGCCAGCGGCGAGAGATAATAGTCGGCGGTCCATTCGGCGAGGCGGCGCAGCGGGGCGGGTATCGACGGGACATCGACCAGCCCGGCTAGCGGACGGAGGCGGTTGTCGCCGACTTCCTCGGTCGGCAGACGCTCGGCTTCCCACGCCACCCCGATCAACTGGCGTGGTCCCAAGGGAGCGATCACCACTGTTCCAGGCTCGACGCTCATTCCCGCCGGGATGCGGTAATCGAGCGGGCCGAGCGCGGCGTTGAGGGTGACCACTCGGGCGCGGGGAAAAGACATCAGACCGAGTAGCATGCTCGCTTGCCCCCCGGGCAAGCTGCGCGTGCTACTTGCCCCGCTTCTTGCGATGGCTTTCGAGATCGAGGACGGGGGTTTCCTCGCCTGCCTCGGGGAGCAAGCCCAAGCGGCGCGCGACTTCCTGATAGGCTTCGGCCTCGCCGCCCAAGCTCTGGCGGAAGCGGTCCTTGTCGAGCTTCTCGTTGGTCTTCATGTCCCACAAGCGGCAGCCATCGGGCGAAATCTCGTCGGCCAGGATGACCCGCGCATAGTCATTTTCCCACAGCCGCCCGAACTCGAGCTTGAAATCGACCAGGCGGATGCCGACTCCGGCGAACAGCCCGCACAGGAAGTCGTTCACGCGGATCGCCATGTCGGCGATGTCGTTCATCTCATCCTGGCTGGCCCAGCCGAAGCAGGCGATATGCTCATCGGCGACCATCGGATCGCCCAGCGCGTCGTCCTTGTAATAATATTCGATGATCGTACGCGGCAGCTGGGTGCCTTCCTCGATCCCGAGGCGCTTCGAGATCGAGCCCGCCGCGACGTTGCGGATCACCACCTCGATCGGGATGATCTCAACCTGGCGGATGAGTTGTTCGCGCATGTTGATTCGGCGGATGAAATGGGTCGGGACGCCAATCGTCTGGAGCGCGACGAAGATATGCTCCGAGATGCGGTTGTTGAGCACGCCCTTGCCGTTGATCGTGCCGCGTTTTTGCGCGTTGAAGGCGGTCGCGTCATCCTTGAAATATTGGATCAGCG